>CALMZE010000160.1 GCA_937870585.1 uncultured Sphingomonadales bacterium
ACCCGCGACCTCCGGCGTGACAGGCCGGCGCTCTAACCAACTGAGCTACACCCGCATCTCTGCGTGAGGCCGCGCAACTAAGCGAGGCGATTCATCCTGTCAAGGCAGGCATTTCGTTCATCCTGCAGAAAGGCAAAAAACCCCGAAAAACCGCAAAATTTACACCCTCTCCTTAACTCTTTTTTGGGGGTTTCGGTTGCATATCAGCACCGATCGAAAAGGAGTTTTGGGAATATGACGCGTTTTTCCGCCCGGTTTGCCATGGCGAACGGAGTTCAGGTTCGCACGGCAATGGCGCTGATTCTGGCTGCCGGATCCATGTGGTCGACGAGCGCTTATGCCGCAGGCACCAATGCCGGCACGACGATCAGCAACACGGCAACGGCATCCTACACCGATCTGGCGGGCGCGCCGCAGACTGTTGACTCCAATACGGTTGATATCAAGGTTGACGAACTGATCAACGCGGTCGTCGACGCAACCGATCCCGGCGATGTCGTAACCATGCCCGGTACGACCGGCCAGGTGCTGACCTATACCATCACCAACACCGGCAACGGCAACGAAACCTTCTCACTCACCGCCAATTCAAGCGTGGGCGGCGACAATTACGATCCGACTGGCACGCAAATCTATATCGACAATCCGACTTCGGGCACGCCGGGCGTTTATGATCCGGGCGTCGATATTCTCTATACGCCGGGCACCAATGATCCGACGCTGGCGCCAGACGCCTCCGCAACGATCTTCGTCGTCACCAATACGCCCTCTGGCGTGACTGATGGCGATAAGGGCATTGTCCAGCTGAACATCGCCTCCACCACCGGCACGGGTACGCCGGGCACGTCATTTGCGGGTCAGGGCGATGGCGGCACCGATGCCGTCATTGGCACCACCGGCGGCGACGCACAGGATAGCGGAACCTTCATCGTGCAGAATGCTTCACTGGCCTTTGCCAAGAGCGCGAGCGTGCTCGATCCGTTTGGCGGTTCGGAAACCGTTCCGGGCGCGATCATCACCTACTCTCTGGTGGCCACGATCAGCGGCACCGGCACGCTGACGGGCGTGACGCTGGGCGATAGCATTCCGGCCAACACCACCTACCAGACCGGCTCGCTGACCCTTCAGAGCGCAGGATTGACCGACGCGGCAGACGCCGATGCGGGCACGTTCTCAGGCTCTGCGATCAGCGTCAACCTGGGCGACGTGGCTGGCGGCAATACCCGCACGGTGACGTTCAAGGTCCGCGTGAACTGATCGGGACCGGCCTGATGCGCGCGCTCCTCCCCATTCTGGCCCTTGCTGTCGCGCCCGGCGCGGCACAGGCGGCCACGCCCCTTGCGCTGCAAAGCGACGTGTTCGTCGAGCGTACGGAAGTGGCGGATGGGCGGACGCGCACCACGCTGACGGCTCCTGACACGGTGACGCCGGGCGATCGTCTGGTGTTCGTGCTGCATTATCGCAACACAGGCAGCAGCGCGGCCTCTGGCCTGGTGGTTACCAATCCCATGCACCCGTCTGTCGCCTATCAGGATGCTGATGGCGCTCAGGTTTCCGTGGATGGCGGCAAGAGTTGGGGAACGCTCGCCGCCGCCCGTGTGCGCACTGCGCGCGGAGACCTGCGCCCGGCACGCCCGGACGATGTGACGCACATTCGCTGGAAACTGGCGGGCACGCTGCCTGCCGGGGCCAGCGGCAATCTGAGATTCCGCGGCACAGTCCGCTGAAGAACCCGCAAATCGGGCGCCGGCGGGGTTTTTCGGCGCTCAGTTGAACAGGAAGTGAGACCATGACTTTCAAACTCAAGCATCTGGTAGGCACCAGTGCTGTTGCGCTCGCTGCGCTGGCGTCTGCGCCCGCGTTCGCGGCCGGGACGGCTTCGGGCTCGACCATCACCAACACCGCCACTTTGAACTACACCGTGGGCGGTGTCGCTCAGACGGCGATCCAGGCGAACAACAACATCACCGTTGACCGCAAGGTCAATCTGACGGTGGTGGAAGTCGGTTCGGCCACCACCTCGGTCGTTCCGGGGCAGACGGGCGCTGTGACCACCTTCACGGTGACCAACACCTCGAACGCCACGATCGATATCGGTCTGGCCGTGACGCAGCAGGCAGGCGGCGCTGCGCCGTTTGCTGGCGGCAACGACAATTTCGACGTGACCGGCGTCAAGATGTATATCGACCATTCGACGAGCGGCACGGCTGGCACCTATGATCCGGGTGTTGACGTGGAAGTGACCTATCTGGACGAACTGGCCGCAGACGCCGCCAAGACCGTCTATGTTGTCTCTTCGGTGCCGATTGCACGCGTCAACAACGACATTTCGGCCGTCATCCTCACGGGCACGGCGTCCGAATCGGGCAGCGTGGGCACCGAAGGTGCAGACATCACGGCAACGGCGGGTGCGAACACCGCTGGCGTTGACACGGTTCTGGCGGATGCCGCCGGTTCTGGTGGCGATGCAGCCTATGACGGCAAGCACAGCGCGAAGGACGACTATAAGGTCTCCGCGCCGGTTCTGACCGTCACGAAGCTGAGCCGTCCGATCAGCGATCCGGTGAACGGCACGACCAATCCGAAGATGATCCCGGGCGCAGTGGTTGAATATTGCGTCACCGTGGCGAACGCAGCTGGCGGCGCAGCCGCAGCCGGCGTGGTCATCACCGATCCCCTGCCTGCACAGACCACCTATGTTTCGGCATTTGGTGTTTATGAAGGCGGTTCGGTGGCAGCCAGCGTCTGCTCGGGCGGGACCAACACCGGCACGCAAGCCGCCGGAACGGTCACGGGCACGATTGGTGCGCTGACAGCTGGTCAGACGAAGACGGTCTACTTCCGCGCGACGATCAACTGAGCGGATGGGTAAGCGGGCTGCTGGGCGAGGCGTATGTCGCTCCAGTGGCCCGTTAACCATGACTGTATGACCAGCGTAAAACTCTCTCTCTTCGCCTCCCTGATCGGAGCGGTAGCCAGCCTGACCGGGCTGGTCGTGCCTGTATCTGCACATGCCGAAACGATCAGCAATACGGCGACGATCACCTGGGATGCAGGCGCCAAGCGCGTCGGTCTCTCCTCGAACCGCGTTGACCTTCAGGTCAACAGGACGCGCCCGGCTAAGCTGAGCGCGTTTCAGCTCGTTTCGGGTCAGGGTGGCGAAGCGATGAGTGTGCCTGACACTCTGTGCCAAACCGCACAGGGTGAAATCCCTATCAAGCTGGATGGTGCCTTTGCCGGCACACAGCTTTCTCCGGCGACCGTGAAGCCCGCCTCCGCGATCCACGCTGGCGAACCCATTGTGGTCTCGCTTGACTCGCCGAACGACAATCTTGATCCCAACGCCATCGATACTGTGCTGATCGATATCAGTACGCCGTCTGGCGATGTGGAGCGTATTCGTTTGCGGGAAACCGCAGCCAACAGCAGTCAATTTACCGGTTTGGTTAGAACCGCCGCAATCCCGCCCTCCGCTGTGAAGGGCGACTGCGTGCTGTCGGTTCACCCCGGTGACTCCATTTCCCTATTTGGTAAAAACGCTTCAAGCGGCCAATCCTCACAAGGCCAGGGCATCGCGATCCTGATCGACCCTTATGGCAATGTGTTTGACAGCGGCGACGGATCCCCCGTTGTTGGCACGCGCGTCACGCTGATTGATGTCGCCACGGGCCAGCCCGCCACCGTTTTTGGCGATGACGGCGTCTCGATTTATCCATCATCGATGGTTGTGGGCAGCACCGTGACCGACAGCAGCGGCGCGGTCTACAAATATGATGCGGGCGATTACCGCTTCCCGTTTGCGCGCCCTGGCACGTATCGCCTGCTGGTTGAAACGGCTGCGCCTTACACGGTGCCGTCCAAGGCCAGCGCTGCCGATCTGGCGGGCCTGATCGATTCTCATGGCGAACCGTTCGAGATCAGCGCCGCATCCTATGGCGCTCAGTTCGTGCTGAATTCGCCCGCTCCGGTCCGGATCGACATCCCGGCCGACCGCCCGGGCATTGGCCTGACCGTCAGCAAGACCGCCTCTGCGCAGCAGGCCGCTCCCGGCGATGCGGTGCAGTACAAGATCAACGTCAAGAACAATGATCCCACGCGGACGACCGGACAGCTGACTATAACCGATTTGGTTCCATCGGAATTGCGACTGCGCAATGATACCGTGCGCTATAATGGCGTGAAGCACGCATACGCGGCTTCTCCTGATGGTCGCACACTCACCTTTGTGGTTCCCGGATTGCCGGGCGGTGGATCAGGGGTTCTGAGCTATTTGCTTGAGGTTCGCCCTGACGCCGCACCCGGCATGGCGATCAACCGCGCCCGCGCCATCGATGCCCGTGGTACAACCGGCCCCGAAGCGGATGCCGCTGTGCGCATCGTGCGTGAAACGCTGGGTGACCGCATGACGATCATCGGCCGCATCACCGATGGTGGCTGCACCGTGGATGACAAGGCCGCCAATGGCGTGGCTGGCGTGCGCGTCATGCTGGAAGATGGCAGCTTTGCCGTCACCGATAGTGAAGGCCGCTATCATTTCGAAGGCGTGATGCCGGGCCTGCACGTTGTGCAGATCGATCCGGCCTCTCTGCCCGAAGGTCAGACGCCTGCCGATTGCGTGCGCAACGCGCGCAGTGCGGGTAGCGCGATTTCCCGCTTTGTCGAAGGTCAGGGCGGCGCACTGCTGCGCGCGGATTTCCGCACCACGGCCGGTGAAAACGCGGCTCGCCCGAGCACCAGCCATGCCCAGCGCGAGAAGCCGGTCAGCGATGCTGAAGCGGCAGGTGCAAACCGGGACTGGATGGCCGATCAGACGCCGACCATCGCCTGGCTGTTCCCCGGAACCGATTTCAACCCCCGCACCAAGGCCGTGCGCGTGGCGATTCGCCATTTGCCGGGCCAGAGCGTCAAACTGTCTGCCAATGGCAAGGCGGTGGAGCCGCTGAGCTTTGAAGGCACCAGCAAGAACGGTCAGGGCACTGTTGCCGTCAGCCTGTGGCGCGCGATTGAAATCGGCTATGGCGATACCAATTTCACCGCTGAAGTGCGCGATGAGAACGGCCAGATCGTCCAGACGCTGAATCGCACCGTCCACTTCTCCGGCACGGCGATGCGCGCTGAGCTGGTGCGCGAAAAATCTGTGCTGGTGGCTGATGGCGTCACGCGCCCGGTGATCGCAGTGCGCTTGCAGGATCGTGACGGCAAACCGATCCATCACGGCGTTGTGGGTGATTTCATCGTCCCCGCGCCCTATTTCCCCGCCGTGGAAGCCGATGCGCAGGCCGCGAACCGGCTCTCGGGCCTTGAGCGCGGCCGCCCGGTGTGGCGCGTCGAGGGGGACGAAGGCATCGCCTATATCGAACTCGAACCGACAACGGCTTCGGGCGCGCTGACGCTTACCCTGCCCTTCCGCGACAAGGACACGACCCGCAAGCAGCGCATCGAAGCCTGGCTGACGCCTGGTAGCCGCTCATGGACCGTGGTGGGCTTTGCAGCGGGCACAGCGGGCTACAACACGCTGGAAGGCCGTATGGAGGCCCTCAACGACGCCAAGAGCACCAAGCTGACCGATGGCCGCCTTGCGCTTTATGCCAAGGGCCGCGTCAAGGGCCAGTGGCTGATGACGATGGCGTATGACAGCGACAAGAAGGCCGATGAAACCCGCTTTGGCGGCGTGATCGACCCGACCGCCTATTACACCATCTATGCAGACCGCACCGAACGTCGCTACGACGCGGCGAGCGTGCGCAAGCTGTATGTTCGCTTGGAACGTCCGCAATTCTATGCGCTGTTCGGCGACTATGAAACCGCGATCAACGAGCCGCAACTGGCCCGTTACAACCGCTCGTTCAACGGCGTGAAGGCGGAATTCCAGAACAGCCAGATCTCTGTGAATGCCTTTGCAGCGGACACGCCCTATAACCATCGCCGTCAGGAAATTCAGGGCAATGGCCTGTCTGGCCCCTATGCTCTGGGTGTGCGCCATATTCTCGCCAATTCGGAACGGATCGTTCTGGAAGTGCGTGACCGTCTTCGTTCTGAAAAGATCGTCGACAGCCGCACGCTGACGCGCCACATCGATTATGACATCGACTATGCAGCAGGCACGCTGCGCTTCCGCGAGCCGATCCTGAGCCGTGACAGCGATCTCAATCCGCAGTTCATCGTGGCCGATTACGAAGTTGATGGCGTCGCCCAGCGCGTCACCAATGCCGGTGGCCGTGCGCGCTGGACCAACAAGGGCAAGACGCTCTCCATTGGTGCGACCGCGCTGCATGACGAAAGCGAAACCGACCGCGTCAATCTGGGCGGTGTGGACGTGCGCTACATGCCGAGCGCCACCACCGAAGTCCGGGCTGAATTCGCTGCCAGCCGCGCCTCCACCAAGGCCGGATCGGGCACGCCACCGGTGGCTGCCAGCACCTCAACCGCATGGCTGGTGGAAGCTGAACATCATGGCGCGAAATATGACCTTCTGGCCTATGCGCGCCAGCAGGAAGGCGGCTTTGGCGTCGGTCAGACCAATGCTTCGGAAAGCGGCACCCGCAAGTTCGGCGTGGATGGCCGCGCCCGCCTCTCCAAGACCCTGTCGGTCTCCGGTAGCGCGTGGAACGAAGACTCTCTGAGCGGCCCCGCCCGCCGTCAGGCCGGCAAGCTGCTGGGCGAACTGCGCACGGACAAGTTTGATGCGCGCGCGGGCATTACCCTCGCCAATGACCGCCTGGACGATGGCCGCACCATGACCTCCACCATCGCCCAGTTCGGGGCCTCCAAGCGGCTGTTCAACAACCGTCTGGAACTCGATGCGCAGACCGAAATTCCGCTGATGGAAAAGGGCGGCAGCATCGATTTCCCGGCCCGTCACCGCTTCAGCGCGCGCTATGCCCTGTCACAGGCCGTAACTCTGATCGGATCTTACGAACTGGCCGATGGCAAGAATATCGACGCCCGCACGGCACGCGTTGGCTTTGACGTGAAACCGTGGCGCGGGGCGCAGATCATCGCCTCTGCCAACCAGCAGTCGAACGGCGATTATGGTCCGCGCACCTTTGCAGCTTACGGGCTGTCCCAGTCGCTGCCAGTCAGCGAGAAGATGACGATCGACTTCACCGTGGACGGCAACAAGACGCTGGGCGGCGTAGACCCGACGCGCGTGCTCAACCCTGATCAGCCGGTGGCATCGGGTGGGTTCCTGGGCAGTGACAATACGCTGACCGAAGACTTTACCGCCATCTCGTTGGGCGCCAACTGGCGCGGCGAGAAGTGGGCGATTGCCAGCCGCGCGGAATATCGCGCCGGGGATCGCACCGACCGTTATGGCTTCAACCTTTCCGCACTCCGCCAGATCGGCGAAGGCCGCGCCTTTGGCGGTGCTATCAGCCTGTTCCGCGCGCGTGAAAATGGCGGCCCGCGTACCGAAACCGCGACTGCGCAGCTGAGCTGGGCCAACCGCCCCGCAAGCAGCCGCTTTGCGTTCCTTGAAAAGCTGGAACTCAAGTCTGACAAGATCCGCAATGCAGTTGCGGGCGATGCCGGGCCGATTGGCGGCGCGCCCTTGCTCATCTCTGGCAATGCCAAATCTCAGCGGATCATCAACACTTTGAGCGTCAACTGGTCCCCCAGCGGCCATCATGACGACGAGTATCTGGCCCGCAGCGAAGTCTCGTTGTTCTGGGGCAGCCGCTACACCTTTGATCGCATCGAACAGGATGACCTGAAGGGCTGGAGCAACATGTTCGGCGTGGATGGCCGCTTCGATCTTGGCAAGCGCTTCGACATCGGCCTGTCCGGCACGGTGCGTCAGGCCTCTGGCCAGCGCGCCTGGTCCTGGTCGGGTGGCCCTGCCATCGGCCTGTCTCCGTTCAAAAATGGCTATGTGACGGTCGGATACAATGTCAGCGGCTTCCGCGACAAGGATTTCGAAGACAGCCGCTACACCCGCAAGGGCGCATTCGTGACGCTGCGCATGAAGTTTGACCAGACGAGCTTTGCCGCACTGGGCCTCAAAGGCCGCGATCCCGCGCCGCGCACGGCGGCCAAGCCCGAAGCGATGAAGCCGATCCCGATGCCCGAGCAGAATGAGGATATGGCGGCGCTGGCCGATATGGCGGCGATGCAGGCCCCGGCTTCGGATCCGGTTCCCGCAGCCGATCAGGCTCCTGCCGCTCCAGTTGCTGAACCCGTTCCGGTCGCCCGGATCGCGGAACCGGCTCCTGCCCCGGCCCCTGCGCTCGACATCCAGATCGCGGATGCGACGCCAACGGCTCCAGATTCCGCCCCCTCAAAGACCGAGGTGCGCCCGGATTCCGCCGATCTCGCCAATCTGGCCGATCTGGCAACCGCGACGCCTGCCGCCGCCCCCTCAAAGACCGAGTTGACTCAAAAATCCACCTGCCCGCCCAAGACAGCGGCAAAGAAGCTGGCTTACAAGGCCCGCGCCAAGGGGAAACTGGCTGGGTCCAAGCGCAAGGCACACGCCCGCAAGACGATCCGCAAGCCAATTCGGTTCGCTGCGGCCAAGAAACATGGGAAAAGGGCTCTCGTGCGCCGCGCCCACAAGCCGAAAGCCAAAGCGGCCTGCTAGGACGGCCAGCGCATTGGGTCGGACGCACAGCCCACTAAATGGTCCAGCCCCTCAACCTTTCGTCGCCCCCGCGAAGGCGCGGGCCGAAATGGAAGTCTGGCGCCCCCCTGCAAACCGGCCCCCGCCTGCTAGGGGGCGACGATTCAGGCTAAACCTCTCAAATTCGCGCTTCATCCAGTTTCAATAAAAATCTATCCAGTATGGAACATTCCCTATTTGGATAATCCCCGCGCCTGTCGCCCTGCAGTCACCAATATCACCAGCGCCAGCATCGCCACGAGCGTCGCCGCGACCATCGGCGCGCCATCGAACCGGAACGGTGCACGACTGCTGATGAAATAGGCATGGACCGGATTGAAGATCATTGGAGCCAGAACCGAACCCAAAGCCATTGCGCTTGATGCGATGCCCTGCATCTCCCCCTGCGCATCCGCCGCCGCAGCGCGCGTCATCATCGCGGTCAGAGCGGGATGGACCATCGACTGGAACGGCATGAGGCAACCAATCGCCAGCGCCCAAGCCGTGTTCGGCGCGACCGAATAGGCAAGGAAACCCGTCATACCGAAGCCGATCCCGATCAATGCAGCCTTATACTCGCCGTGCCGCGCAACAAATTTGGGCGTTACGAACAGATTGACCAGCGCCATGCCAATCCCGATCTGCGCGAGCGAGAGCCCAATCATGCCGGGCGACCAGCCATAGGCGGCCTTTGAGAAATAGGGCCAGATCAGCGGATAGACGAGGCTGGCCAGCTGCCACAGGAAATAGACGGCCACAATCGGCAGAATTCCGGGGATCGCGCGGGCATTTTTCAGAGCGCCGAACGGGTTGGCGCGCTTCCACGAAAAGGCGCGGCGTGCCTCAGGCGTGAGCGTTTCCTTGCAGGCCCAAATGCCCCAGACAAAGTTGATCGCCGCAAGGATGCCCGCTGCGAAGAAGGGCACGCGATGGCCAAATTCGCCCAGAACGCCTCCCAATGCCGGGCCGATAACAAAGCCGATCCCGAACGCTGCACCCAGCATGGCGAACACGCGCGCGCGCTCATCAGGCTTCACAAGATCGGCAATGGCAGATTGTGCAGGCGCATTGCTCGCCCCGGCAATGCCGGTCAGAATGCGCGCCACAAACAGCCAGAACAGGCTGGGCGCAAAGGCCATCACCAGAAAATCAATGGCCAGGCTGGCGAGCGAAACCAGCAACACCGGCCGCCTGCCAATCGAATCGCTGAGATTGCCCATCACCGGCCCGAAAAAGAACTGGAACACCGCGTAGGACAGCGCCAGCAAGCCGCCAATCGCGCTCGCACCCGACGCATCGGCATGGCCCAATTCCATCACAAGATCGGGTGTAACCGGCACGATAATGCCAAAACCAATCGCGTTGACGAGCAGTGTGAACAGCAGGAATCGGATTTGGGGATGGATCGACATCATACGCGAAGAGGGCTCTATTCTGAACTGGGTGGGCGTGCCCGAACCGCATAGGCATCGATCATAACAATTGATAGCGCTTTGCGAACCGCTCGCAGATTGAGCGTAAAAATCGATCAAAACGCTTCATTTAATCGACTGCTTCAATGACTGTGAACGGAAAGCCTCGCTGGACGGCACGGGGGGCTAAGCGTAGATACCCCTCATCGCATTCAACACCCCTATGGAAAGGATCATCATGGGTATCATCGGAACCAGCATCAAGCCGTTCAAGGCGCAGTCTTACAAGGGCGGCAAGTTCCTCGAAGTGTCCGACGCGGACGTGAAGGGCAAATGGGGCGTTTTCTTCTTCTACCCAGCCGATTTCACCTTCGTCTGCCCGACCGAGCTTGAAGATCTCGCCGATCAATATGACGCGCTGCAGGGCATGGGTGTGGAAGTCTATGCGGTCTCCACAGACACGCATTTCAGCCACAAGGCCTGGCATGACAGCTCGCCCGCCATCGGCAAGATCAACTATCACATGCTAGGCGACCAGAACCACGACATCTCCAACAATTTCGGCGTGCTGCGCGAAGGCGTTGGTCTGGCCGACCGCGCGACCTTCGTCGTCGATCCCGATGGCGTGATTCAGGTCATGGAAATCACTTGCGAAGGCGTGGGCCGCAACGCAGCGGAACTGGTCCGCAAGATCAAGGCTGCCATCTACGTCCGCAACAATCCCGGCCAAGTCTGCCCGGCCAAGTGGGAAGAAGGTTCGGCCACGCTGGCTCCGTCGATCGACCTCGTCGGCAAGATCTGATTTTACGCATCCCCTCCAACCGTCACCCCCGCGAAGGCGGGGGTCCATGAACAACTCGGGTTCAAGTATCGAATTGGGTGTTCATGGATTCCCGCCTTCGCGGGAATGACGGGGAGGCTTGATGGCCAATGATGGCCAAATTCCTGACCTTTAAACGCGGCAACGCCTTTCGCGGCGAACGTCTCTCTGCGCCCCCTACCCCGAAGGATTCCCCATGCTCGACGCTGCCACAACCGCCCAGTTGAAAACCTATCTCGCCAATCTCCGCGTGCCGGTGGAACTGGTGGCGACGCTGGATGATAGCGCAAAATCCGCAGAAATGCGCGAATTGGTGGAAGTGGTTGCAGCCCAGTCCGATCTGCTCTCCGCCCGCTTTGACGGCACCGCCGGCCGCACGCCGAGCTTTGCGATCCGCCGCGCCGATGGCAGCGCGGCAACGCATTTCGCGGGCCTGCCATTAGGGCATGAATTCACGTCTCTGGTGCTCGCTCTTCTCCACATGGGTCGCCACCCGCCCAAGGAAGAGGCGGATTTGCTCGACGCGGTGAAGGCGCTGGATGGAGACTTCCACTTTGAAACCTTCTTCTCGCTCTCCTGCCAGAATTGCCCGGACGTGGTGCAGGCGATCAACATCATGGCGGCGCTCAATCCCAATGTGAGTCACGTTGCCATTGATGGCGCGTTGTTCCAGTCTGAAGTCGAAGCGCGGCAGGTGATGGCCGTTCCCGCCATCTATCTGAATGGTGAGCCGTTTGGTCAGGGCCGCATGGATCTGGCGCAGATCATGGCCAAGCTCGACACGGGTGCTGTGGCCCGCGCGGCTGAAAAAATCGCCGCCAAGGACGCGTTGGACGTGCTGGTTGTCGGCGGTGGCCCGGCAGGCGCAGCAGCCGCCATTTATGCTGCGCGCAAGGGCATCCGCACCGGCGTGGTCGCCGAACGCTTCGGCGGGCAGGTGCTCGACACGATGGGCATCGAGAATTTCATCTCCGTCTCACACACCGAAGGGCCGAAGCTCGCGGCGCAGCTGGAGCAGCATGTCCGCGATTATGAGGTGGATATCATGAACCTCCAGACCGCAACCGCGCTGGTGCCCGCCAGCCCCGGTGGCCTGCATGAGGTAAAGCTGGCGAGCGGCGCGAGCCTGAAGGCGAAGACGGTCATTCTCTCCACCGGCGCGCGCTGGCGGCAGATGGGCGTGCCGGGCGAAGACGCCTATCGCAACAAGGGTGTTGCTTACTGCCCGCATTGCGATGGCCCCCTCTTCAAGGGCAAGCGCACGGCGGTGATTGGCGGCGGCAATAGCGGCGTGGAAGCCGCCATCGATCTGGCGGGCATCGTCGCGCACGTCACGCTTATTGAATTTGATCCGCAATTACGCGCAGACGCCGTGTTGCAGGATAAGCTCCGCAGCCTGCCCAACGTTACCATCATCACCTCTGCACTTACCACCGAAGTGCTGGGAGATGGCAGCAAGGTGACGGGTCTGGTCTACAAGGATCGCACCAGCGAGGCGTTGCACACGGTCGAGCTGGAAGGCATTTTCGTCCAGATCGGGCTGGTGCCCAACACCGAATTCCTCAAGGGAAGCATTGGCTTATCGCCGCGCGGCGAGATTGAGGTCGATGCGCGCGGGGCGACCAGCGTGCCCGGCATATTCGCGGCGGGCGATTGCACCACCGTGCCGTACAAGCAGATCATCATTGCCATGGGCGAAGGCTCCAAGGCGTCGCTTTCCGCCTTTGATCACCTGATCCGCAGCGGAGTTTGATCTCCCCCTTCCCCGTTCAACAGCGATTTTGATCCAGATCAATTTCGCTGTTGATAATCAGTTGCAATAAGGCGCATCGACTCGTAGAGGCTTCTTGCGAGCGATTCTCAACTTTGCATCTGTCGGGGAAGTGCCATGGCCAGACTGTCCATCCTGAAAATGCCGATCAGCGCCGCCGCGCTGGCGCTCTCTACGCCCGCCTGGGCAGAGGGTGGCATTCCCGCCAATCTGTCAGTCGGCGGCATGTTCATGCAGGCAGACTGGCTGGTGAAGCTGGTGATGATCGGTCTGCTGATCGCCTCGCTCATCACCTGGACAGTTTTCATCGCCAAGATGATGGAATTGCGACGCGCGTCTGCCAAAGAGCGCGAGACCTATACGCACATCGCTGCCTTCCGCTCGTTGCACGAAGCAGCGGTGGATGCGAACCTCGCTTTCACACCGCTGGTGCGCGAGGCGCTGGCTGAGCTCAAGGCATCGTCCGACGCGCTCCATGATCCCGATGGCATCAAGGAACGCATCGTCTCCCGCTTCGAACGCCATGAAGCGCTTGTGGGCCGCACCATGACGCGCGGTGTCAACATTCTGGCCACAATCGGCTCCACTGCACCCTTTGTCGGGCTGTTCGGCACCGTTTGGGGCATCATGAACGCCTTTATCGGCATTGCCGAAAAGCAGACGACCAACCTCGCCGTTGTCGCCCCCGGCATTGCCGAAGCCCTGTTGGCGACTGCGCTGGGGTTGGTGGCTGCCATCCCGGCGGTTGTCATCTACAACCATTTCTCCCGCTTGATTGCAGCGCACCGCGCAATTGTGGCGGATACGGCAGCGGCAGTCCTCCGCCTCGTCTCGCGCGATCTCAGCCGCGGACAGGCCAGCGCACTCGCGCAAAGCCGGGAAGGCTGAGCGATGGCGATCCATCTTTCCAGCGGGCAGGATGATCTGCCGCTCAATCACGAAATCAACGTCACGCCCTTCATTGATGTGATGCTGGTGCTGCTGATCATCTTCATGGTGGCCGCGCCGCTCGCCACGGTGGACGTGAAGGTTGATCTGCCCACCTCCACCGCGCAACCGGCGGCCAAGCCGGACAAGCCGGTTTTCCTCTCGATCCAGGCTGATGGCCGGATGCTGGTGGGGGAAAGCGAAGTCTCCGCCGCCACGCTTGGCCCCGCTATCGCCAAGGCGACCGGCAATGACCGCGAACAGCGCATCTTCCTGCGCGCAGACAAGAGCATCACCTATGACACGATCATGGGCGCGATGAACGCGTTGCGCGCGGCGGGCTATCTGCGCGTTGCCCTGATGGGCGCGGAAGGCACAAGCGGGCAATGAGCGCGCTGGCGCACTCGCACGAAGAGAGCCGCACCTGGGGTGTGGCGGGGGCAGGTGCGTTCGCCCCGCCCCCTTCCCCTGGGCTCCCCGTGCCTGGCCTGGCCCCCCACGTTGTTTCGCCCCCGCCCGATCCCGCTGTTGCGCGGGGTTTTTCCCCTCCACCGCCCTCCAGCCTTGCGCCATCTGACGCGGCGCCACGGACGCCCGATCAGCCAAACCCCATCACGCCTTCTACCCCGCTGATGCCCCTGCCAGCTCTGCCAGACGCCCGCCTGCCGCTGCCGAGCGATGCGGCCACCCTGCCCCGCAATGAGCCGCAACGCAGCGAGAGCAGTGCCGCGCCGCAACAGCCAAGCCAGTCGCCCGCGCAGCCCAATCGCCCGGAGTCTGGCGCAGGGCCACAAAGCGGCTTTGACCCGGCTTCGCAAAAGGCAGAGGCCGATTACAAGTCTCTGGTCGGCGGCCATATCCGCCGCAATCGCTTCTCTCCGCCCCAATCCAAAAAGGCAGGGCTCAGCGGCGATGTGAAGGTCCGCTTCGTGGTGGATCGCAAGGGCGGCATTTCCGGCGTCAGCGTCGCCGGAAGCAGCGGCCATGGCCTGCTTGACGGCGAAGCCGTCCAATTCATCCAGCGCCTCAGCCCGGTTCCCGCATTCCCGCGCGACCTGAAGAAGGCGGAAATTCCGCTGACCATCACGCTCAAATTCGATCTCGAACGCAAATAGAGGCCCATTGAACCATGACCCGCACCCGCTCCGCCATCCGCCCGCTCAGTCTGCGCCGCTTCGGCCTGACGCTTGCGGCGGGGATGACCTCCACGCTGATGAGCGCGCCTGTCCTCGCGCAGGAAACTGCCAGCGATGAGGCCGAAGATCTGGGCGTGGCGGAATATAAGGACGTTACGGCGGACTCGAATCCCTATTCGCAGGAAGGCGCACCCTATAAGGCGCGCATTTCGGGCGATAATCGCCGCGCCAAGCCACTGGCCGAAACGCCCGCCACCATCGCGGTCGTCACGCAAACGCAGTTGAAGGAAGCGGGTCGTGCCGACCTGCGGCAGGTGCTCGATGCCCAGCCGGGCATCACCGTCGGCACGGGCGAGAATGGCAATGCGTTCGGGGACCGCTACATTATTCGAGGGCAGGAGGCGAAGAGCGACGTCTTCATCGACGGACTGCGCGACCCCGGCCTGCAATCGCGTGAGACCTTCGCCCTAGAGCAGGTGGAAATCACCAAAGGGCCAAGCGCCACCTTTGCCGGGCGCGGGGCATCGGGCGGGGCGGTGAATGGCATCACCAAGCAGGCCAGCACCGAATATAGCTTCAACGCCATCGACCTGACGGCAGGCACGGACAATCATCTGCGCGCCACGCTGGACAGCAATGTGCGCCTGTCAGACAGGTTTGCGCTGCGTGCCAATCTGATGATGCTGGACGAGGATATTCCGGATCGCGCTCCCGCCCGCCGCAAACGCTTTGGCGCCACGCTCGCGGCCTATGGCCAGCTGTCTGAAAAGGTGGCGGTGCTGGTCGATTACTACCATCTGACCGTGCGAGACCGGCAGGATCTGGGGCAGGCGATTGCCAATTCGGCCAATGGCGGCCTGCCTTTCTATGACATCCCCCCCTATGCGCAAAAGGATGATTTCCAGAATGCCAGCGTGAATGTGCTCACCGGGCGCATCCGCATTGATGCGTTCGGCGATTTCAAGATCGAGAATATGGCGCGCTATGGCCGCACGACCAATGGCTATATCAACACGTCGATCAGCCGCTTCACACGCGGCGTGAATGATCCGGTCGCGCCCGGCGCGCTCGATTTCCGGCTGCAAACCTCGCGCGCGGGCTGGCAGGAGATCGACTTTTTTGCCGATCGTCTCAATCTGGCGGGCAGCTTCACCGCAGGGGGCATGAAGCATAATCTGGTGACGGGCGTAGAGTTCACCACCTACACCGTCGATAACCGCTTCGGATCGCTCAACGCCAGCAACACCGCGCTCTCCGTGACCGACACCACGGGCAGCGGCTATGCCTATGCGATTGCTGGAGCGCCCAACTGCATCAACGGCACGGGCAGCGCACTCAACGCATGGTGCATCACCGATGGCAAGGGCAACCTCCTGTCCAACCGCTTCTCATTGTGGAACCGCACCGGCGTCACCAAGTCAGAACGCCCCTCCACCATCTGGAAGGTGCAGACGCTGGCGGGATATCTGATGGACAGCGTAGACGTGACTGACTGGCTGACGCTGTCGGGCGGGGTGCGCTTTGACAGTTTCGATTTCCAGTTGACCAGCAATAACCTGACGACGGGTCTCGTCAGCTCCGACTATAATTATAATGGCACGCTCTGGAGCACGAATGCCGGGGTCAGCGTCAAGCCGTTCGACGATGCGATGCTCTATTTCGCCTGGTCCACCGGCGCGGACGTGAATGGTGGCGAATCCGATGTCGGCACCAATTGCGGCTATGGCGGGCTTTGCGCCGCCAGCGTGGGCGGTGAGGTGATCTACCAAGGCAAGCCGGAGCGTTCCGAAAATCTGGAACTGGGCGCCAAGCTCGAACTGTTCAATGAACGCTTGCTGGTGACTGCCGCCGCCTTCCGCACCGACAAGACGGATATTTTTGAAGGCGGCGCCAATTCATACCTCGCCACCGGCTCGCTCAATTCGGGCGCGATCCGGGTGGAGGGCATAGAACTGGGCTTTGCGGGCAATCTGACCGAACGGTTGAGCGGACAGGTTGGCGCGTCCTTCATGAAGTCCAAAGTGCTCAAGTCGCTGGTCGATCCAGCCTCGGTCGGGCGGCGCGTCTCCAACTTTGCGAACACCAGCGTGGACGCGCAGTTGCGCTATCAACTGACAGACCGGCTCGCATTGGGTGGCACACTCACATATCAAAGCGAGATGTTCGCGGGCCAGCCCGATACGGGCGCGGCGTGGAACACGACCGCGAACACCTACAGCGTCCGCGTGCCCGGCCATACCACGCTGGATGCCTTTGTGTCGTTCAAGATCAACCCGATGTTCTCCGTGCAGCTCAACGGCCAGAATTTGACAAACAAGACCTATTACACAGCGGCCTATCGCTCTGGCGGCTTTGCCTATCTGGGGGATGCGCGCAGCTTCAAGGCCACCCTCACAGCAAAGTTCTGAGCCATGCTGATCGTCATCGAAAATGTGCTGGATGCCCATGAGGTCAAGGCGTTCCGTGAACGCCTGTCCACCGCCGCATGGGTGGACGGTGCGCCCACGGCGGGGTCTCGTTCGGTGGCGGTCAAACAGAATCTCCAGCTGGAGCGGACCGATCCTGTCGCGGTGGAACTGGGCCAGATCATCCTGCGCAAGCTGGGCGCACATCCGGTGTTTATCTCCGCGTCGCTGGCTGAGAAAATCTGGCCGCCCGTGTTCAACCGCTACGAAAATGGCGGTCATTACGGCACCCATGTTGATTCCGCACTGATGCGCCTGCCAGAGGCAGGGCTGACGATCCGCAGTGATCTGTCTGCCACGCTCTTCCTGTCAGAGCCTGATGAGTATGACGGCGGCGAGTTGCTGATCGAGGAGCAATATGGCGCGCAGGCGGCCAAGCTGAACGCGGGGGATATGGTGCTCTATCCCTCATCCAGCCTGCATCAGGTAACGCCCGTTACGCGCGGCCAGCGCGTCTGTGCGATCATGTGGATGCAAAGCGCGATTGCGGATGCTGCGGCGCGCGGGATGCTGTTCGAGATGGATCAATCGATTCAGGCGCTCTCTGTCGGTCGGGCCAAGGATGATCCGGATGTGGACCGGCTGATCCATGTCTACCACAATCTGCTGCGCCGCTGGGCAAAGGTCTGATCTGTGTCGCTGCGTCGCATCCTGCTGTGGCTGCTGCTCGCCTTTCCGGCGGGTATGATGGTGCGGGGCCTTGCCTCTGGCGCCGAACTGGCGATGGACCTGCTGCATCCGAGCGGGGAGATGTCGGTGCGGCTGATGCTGCTCGCGCTGCTGCCGGGGCCGCTGGCGGCGTATTTCGGCACCAACGCCCTGCTGCGCGGCTGGCTTTCGATCCGCCGCAATCTGGGCGTGGCCGCGTTCGGCTATGCGCTGCTGCATATGGTCATTTACCTGATCGACATGGGCGTGGCCGCCGCCGTTCTGGACGAGCTGACCTTGCCCGCCATCTGGACTGGCTGGCTGGCGCTGGTGCTGATGCTGCCGCCCGCGCTGATCAGCTTTGACCGGGCGATGCGTGCGCTGGGGCGGCGCTGGGCGCAGGTGCAATGGCTCGTCTATCCCGCCCTGCTGATTTCACTGCTGCACTGGCTGCTGCTCGATTGGGCGTGGCCGCCTGCCCTGCTCCACCTCACGCCACTCTTGATCGCCTGGAGCCTGCGCAGTGTGCGTCGCGCTCACCATCAAAGGAAACTTGCATGAAAATTCCCGCTCTGCTTGGCGCACTCGCGTTGACCATGCTCTCTTCCCCCGCTTGGGCGGATGGCGATGTGCGCTGCAACAGCGGCCCGCAAGCCAAATGGAAACCGATTACCGCGCTCAACAAAAAGGCGTGGCAGGAAGGCTGGACCGTGGTGAAGGCGCAGATCGAAGGCGATTGCTACGAACTTTATGCCCGCACCGAAACCGGGCAAGCAGTGGAAGCGTTCTTCCACCCGGTCACGCTGCAAAAGCTGATCGTCTATCGGCGCGGTCAGGAGGTGTTCCGCGCCAAGGGCTTCAACCCGCAATAATGCCCGAACACATGTGTCAGAACCATGATGTGCTCCGGCCTTGTGCCGGAGCCCTGCGGCGTTTCAATGCCATGCTTGCCAGACTCACGCAGGGCTCCGGCACAAGGCCGGAGCACAAGGTGGCTCACTTGAAAAGTGCCGGTTAGCCACGCTTCAATTGGGCGAGCGCGGAGACGTTGATCGTGGCCACCGGCCCCTCCAGATCATGCACCCAGCATTCGCCAATAGCGACGCCGTGCGTGGCGCTGTGGCCGACATGTTCAAAACCCAGCCATTCGCCCACCGGCATCCGGTGCGCGTAGATTGTGAAATCACTGTTCACATAATCGATCCCGGCCTCGCTGCTGTGCGCCAGGGGGCTGGCAAAATCGCCCGCCATCGCCAGCCGCGTGAACGGCGTGTGCGCCACGCCGTCCACAATCTGACGATCCACGAACAGCCAGGTCTGCCGGTTTTCCAGCGGAGACAGCGCGCCGAGCACCGGCGGATTGCCATGCGCCGGGTCCGCCTTTTCAGACAGGTGCCGCTCGACGCGGCTATGTTCGGGCGGAATGGGCCGCAATTCCCATGAGCCGCGCCGCTTGGTGTTGGCCAGCGTATCCGGATGCGGAGCGCCCCAAGGCGGCGATTGCCAAGTGAGGTTGGTCGGCGCATGGGTTTCGCGCAGGAACTGCACAGCGGCGCGCGCGATCAGGGCTCCATGCTGGCGAATTTCGGCTTCGGCCAACCGCAGCCGACCGCCCGATTTGATCACGCGGCTCTCCACCTCAAGCGGTTCGGCGCGCGCCATGCCGAGCAGATCGACCGAGAAGCGCACCGGCACTAATCCCGCCTCACCATGGCGCTGCTCCAGCACCAGCGCGAGCAGGCTGGCCACCGCCGATCCGTTGAGTGTGCCCGGAAGCCAATAGCCGAGTGCCCCCTTGGCGGGCAGATAATCCGTGTCGCGCTGCGTGAAGAAGCAATGGGGCTGCGGCGTGTCCTTATGCGGCATTTTGGTCGATGATCTCCTGGCGCAGCACGCTCTTCTGAATCTTGTTGGCCCCACTCAACGGCATCGGCCCGCTGCGCACATCAATGCGGCGCGGGCATTTGTAATGGGCGAGGCCATCACGGCAATAACCCACCAGTGCCTCTGGCGTGGCACTCTCTCCTTCCTTGAGCGTCACGACCGCATGAACGGCTTCACCCCATTTCTCGTCCGGAATGCCGAACACCGCACATTGCGAAACGGCATGGTGCATGGAGAGATGCTGCTCCACTTCCTGCGAGTAAACATTCTCGCCGCCCGAAATGATCATGTCCTTCAGCCGGTCCGCCACGGTCAGATAGCCTTCGGCATCGATGAACCCGATATCGCCCGTGTGCATCCAGCCATTGCGAATGGCCTCTGCTGTCAGTTCGGGCCGGTTCCAATAGCCCGCCATCACATTGGGGCCGCGCACCACAATCTCGCCATGCGCGCCGATGGGCAAATGCGTGCCATCAGGCCCAACAATCGCCACTTCCGCCGTCGCCACGGGCCGCCCGGCAGAACGCAACAGCGCTTCGGTCCGCCGTTCGGGCAAATGGTCGCGCCAGCCGAGCACCGTGGCGACCGGCGAGAGCTCCGTCATCCCATAGGATTGCACCAGTCGAACGGCGGGCATCTTGTCCATCGCCTCACGCAGCAGCGCTTCGGGCATCGGCGCAGAACCATAAGACATGCAGCGCAGCGATGAGAGGTCCGCCGCAGCAAAGCCCGGATCATCCAGCAACGTGCGCAGCATGGTGGGAACCAGCGTGAAGTGCGTGATGCGGTTGCGCGCAATCTCCGCCAGCACTTCCCCGGCCTGAAAGCGCGGCAGGAACACATGGCAACCTGCCGCCTGCGTCACAGAAAACAGCCGAGCGCCCGCTGCCACATGGAAGAGCGGACCATGATGGAGGTGGACCGTCGCCTCGCTCAACTCCAGCTCGGGCCAGACATGCAGGCTGTTCATCATGAAGTTGGTGTGCGTCAGCATCACGCCTTTCGCGGCATTGGTGGTGCCGCTGGTATAATAGATGCACGCCAGATCATCGCCGCCGCGCCTGGCCTCTGCACAGGGGGAAGCCGCCGCAAGCCGCGCATCAAGCGCCGCGTCGATCTGAAAATGCACACAATCCGGCCCCGCTGCCGCCAGCAAGGGGACCTCCAATTCGGCAAAATCCGGGCCAGTGAGCAAAATGTCTGGCGTGCAATCCGCCACCTGATTGGCAAGGTCCGCCGCTGAAAGCCTGTGATTGAGCGGAACGATCACGCCCCCTGCATGAAAGGCCGCGTAAAAGGCCTCGATCGACCAATGGCTGTTAAGCGCGAGCAACACGACACGCCCGCCGTCCTTGAGCCCGGCCTCCTGAAAAACCCGCGCCAATCGCGCAACCCGGTCAGCAAATTCGCTCCAGCCATAGCGCAGCGCGCCATCAATGATCGCGGTGCCCTCGCCGCGCAGCATGACCGACCGGGCTATTCCCTGTGACAATCGCATGGTGTGTCCCACTCTCCCTGTTGCAAAAGCCATTGCGCAGGCCATGCCGCCCGTCAACCGGGCGGACGAGAGGCGTTCTCGATTACGGGAAGAGCGGGACTGGAGCGGGTGAAGGGATTATCACAAACTCCTATGATTAAACGACTTTTTCTGATAGAATTGCCCACACAGAACCTACACAGGTACGCAACTCCAACAGCTTAGAGGCAGAATCTACACAGATTCTGCACAGTGAGGCAAGGGAAATGAAATTCATCACCGACAAGGAGCAGGTCAAGGCGGGCCTTATCATCTTCCGACGCGGTGATGTTGGGCATGACCAATTCTATTGCCGCGTGAGGCTGCGAAACGAAGACCGCTACAAGACGATTTCGCTCAAAACCTCGGATCGCCAGACCGCGCGCGATCTGGCGATGGACCATGACGCCGACATCCGTTTTCGGGTGAAGCATGACGTGCCCGTGTTCAATCGCCCGTTCTCGCAGGTCGCCACCGAATATGCGGAGGCGCAGCAGCGGCGGGCGAATGCGGGCGAGGTCAGTCAGGCGCGGGCCATGAACGTGAAGAACAAGGTCGATGGCCCACTGAATGCCTATGTTGGCAGCACACAGGTTCACTTGGTCAGTCAGGATCGCTGGTCTGAATATCCGCTCTGGCGGCGCGAAAATGGCGTCGGCAGACGCAATGGCATCATCAGCGATTCCACCATTCGCATTGAGATGAGCATTTTCGCGGCCATCATGAACTTCGCCATCGCCAAAAAATATGTGCCTGCGAGCCAGCGGTTCGAGGGCATGCCCAAACTCAAATCGGGGCGGCGCGACGAGTTCACGCTTGAGGAATACCGCAAGCTGCACAGCGTTGGCCGCAAGTGGATGAAGGAGGCGACCACGCCGCAGGGCATCTGGTATCGCCAGATGTGCTACAATTTCATTCTCATCATGTGCAACACGGGGATGCGCCCGCCCGAAGCGAAGAATCTGCGCTGGAAGGACATTACCAAAGCGAAGGACAAGGACGGCACCGACATCCTCGTCATCTATGTGCGCGGCAAGGGGAAGGAGCGCAAGTTGATCGCCCCGCAAAGCGTCGGCGAGTATCTTGAGCGGGTTCGCGCCCTATCCAAAGCCACGTCACCCAACGACGCCGTGTTCACTATCATCAACGGCAAACCCGCTGTTTGGCTTTACCGCGATACGGTCGAGGAATTGCTGAAATATGCCAAGCTGCGCGAGGGGCCAAGCGGCATCCCGCGCACCACCTATTGCTTCCGCCACACCTATGCGACCTTCCGCCTCTCCGCAGGCGTCGATGTCTATATCCTTGCCCAACAAATGGGCACTTCGGTCAAAATGATCGAGCAGCATTATGGCCATGTGAACACCATCAAACACGCCGACCGCGTGTTGATGGGCATTGGCGGATGGGATGCGATGCATACCGAAATGGACGCCGAGTTCGACAAGCAGGAAGCGAAGGCAAAATCGGTGCAGGCCATCAAGGCGAAGCAGCTAACCAAGCCACCCCGCTCAAAACGCTAGCTCCACATCGCTGATGTCCTTGGGCGCGCCGCGTTCCTGCCGAAGTTGCGCGATGCACCGCTGGTGCAACTTGATCGCGGAACTGGCCAAGCGGACATGGGAAGAAGGTGCGCCGAGCCTCTAGCACCCCCTTGGAAGCGTCTTCCCGCAGTGCAAAGACCTCCGCCGCTGGCGAACAAGAGGGACTAGAACGAGGTACTAACCCAAGTCAGATTCGTCTTCGTCATCTTCCGGCCTCGGAGGTTCAGAATCGAACGGCCACAGCCATGTTTCATCGTCTTCAAATTCGTTCATCATCGACAAGGCTTGCTCACCAGCCCATTTCTTTGGGAGGATCGCCAGATCGGCGCGTTCAACATACTCAGCCAGAGCCAGCGTTCGCGCTGTCCATGCCGCCGCTGCGTAGAACACCAAATAGGGCCGTTCCAAAGTAAGCCCGCTG
The DNA here is from genome assembly GCA_937870585.1 of uncultured Sphingomonadales bacterium. Taxonomy (GTDB): domain Bacteria; phylum Pseudomonadota; class Alphaproteobacteria; order Sphingomonadales; family Sphingomonadaceae; genus Aquisediminimonas. The sequence continues at coordinate 23,144 of CALMZE010000160.1, forward strand.
ACCAGCTTTTGGCGCTCGCGCGCCGCTTTCGTGCCCGCCAATTCAAGAGCGATGGGGCGATAGGCATGGAGAATTTCGGTAGTTCGCGTTTTACCAATTGAGCCAAGCTGATCGAACAACAGGAATTGCGTGTCTGGCGGCACATCGGCCCGACACCGCTCAAGAATGGGCCAAAGGGCCGAGCGCACATTTTTCATAGATGCTCTTTATCGTCGCAGCAGCCGTTGCGCGAGCTTCAAAGTCGTGCCTTCCAAATCGCTATCGCGACATTGGCAATGCGCCGCAGGTGCTTTGACCAGCAGTTCTGTTGCTGACCCGCCCGTGGGGCAATTGCAGTCAGATTGCTTGCCCCCTTCCTGTCTCGCAACACCAATCACGGCGTTTGAATTGGGGAATCCTTGGCACGGGCACACCGTGGTTCAACCCGCTCCTTTCCGCGCGTGCGCTTGTGCAAGTTCGCCCCTCTCGGGCGCAAAGCGGGGTGTGACCCATGGCGTTATCACCCGTTCCGTTCGCTTCCCATCACGCCGCGAGATTGGCTTGCGGCAAAAGCGAAAGGAAGCAGATCATGACCACATCCACCCACACACAGGGCGCGGCACCAACCCATCGCCTCTATGTCGTCACCAACAGCGGCGCATCGTCAAGCTGGCGCGAGATCGGGGCCGCATGGCCCAACAAAGACGGCTTGGGCTTCTCAATCACCTGCGCCGCCATTCCCCTCGCAGGCCGCATCGTCATGCGCGCCATCACGGACAAATCCGCGAGCGCGGGAGGCCAGCAATGACCTCGCTTGTAACAAGCAGAGGCGCGCCAACGAGCGCGCCGCGCAGCACCATCCTTCATGGCGATTGCGTGACATTGATGGACACATTGCCCGCCAACAGCGTGGATTTCATCCTCACCGATCCGCCCTATCTGGTGAACTACCGACCCCGCAGTGGGCAGAGCATCGCCAACGACAATGGCAATGACTGGCTGCAACCTGCCGCCAATGGCATGTATCGGGTGTTGAAGCCCGACGCCCTGTGCGTCAGCTTCTATGGCTGGCCCCATGCCGACCTGTTCATGGCCGCATGGCGCAAGGCAGGCTTTCGCCCTGTTGGGCATATTACTTTCGTGAAACGCTACGCATCATCGCGGGGCTATCTGCGCGGCCAGCATGAGATGGCCTATCTCCTGGCGAAGGGCAGACCGCCCAAGCCCAAGCGGCCCATCAGTGACGTGATCGAGTTTGCCTATACAGGCAATGTCCATGCACCCGACGCAAAAGCCCATCGGTGCCTTGCGCCCCTTGATCGAGTGCTTCACGCAAGCAGGAGATTTGGTGTTCGACCCGTTTCTGGGTTCAGGCTCCACGCTGATTGCCGCCGCCCTGCTTGGCCGCGAATGGCTTGGCATCGAATGCGATGCTGCCCATTACCGCACTGCCTGCAACAGCCTGCGAGAATCATCGCCCTGATTTCAAGAGGGAAGGCCTGCGGTCTGATGCGCCCCTAGCGCCGAGTGTTTGCTTGTTCAGGCAGCAAGTCGATACCGGTAATCGCTGGCCCCATGACTGTGTGGTTCCAAACGGGAGGAGTCGCGGGGCAGAGAACGCCATTAGCGCCAAGCCGAACGTCATTGCTGGCGAAATTGTCACGGGCATCGTGTCGCGCCATCAGGAAGCCTGCGCTTACAGCCATGTTCTGATCCACGCCACGGGCGCGGCCAGGATTGGTGATGGCAGGAACGACCGCGCAAAACGCCTCGCGCACTTGCGCTTCGCTATAATTCTGGTTGAAACCCAAGGTCAGCGGCAACGGGCCAGCAGGCCTACCCGCTTGGCGACCATTGAAAAACACGGGGCTTGAACCCGCCAGATACCCAATAATGAAGGCCTCCATATCAGTTTCAATGTCCAACGCACCACCGCCATTGGTGAAGCCGATCTGGTTTGCAATATCGCGCTGCATAGGCACTCCCACAGCGCGAGGGTGTTGCAGTAAGGTGATTGCCACATCACGATAAACCGCTTCTCCCGCCGTAATCGTCGCGGTTAGCCGTTGCTCAGCGGGGACATCCAAGGGGCGGCTTATGGTAACGGCTCGATTGGTCATCGAACGAGGAACAAAACTATCCTCGTTAGAGACAAAAAGGGCGAACGGTCTAGTCAACTGCGGAATTCCATCCCAAGACAATGGAATATAGCCAGAGCTATTGAGAAATACATCACGTCGAGCAGCCTCGCGAAGCAATACATGCAGAAATTGAGATCTGTTCATTAACGCAGGCTTTGAATCATCCAACACATTATATAAATCAAAGTGAAATATAAATAGCAAGCTGATTACAAATACATCGTGCATTCTCGGCCTATTTTGAAAATCAGCAGCAGTTATGTTACGGTATGTCCTGCCTGGAAATGGATTAGTTGCCCCTTGTAAAGCAAAAATACCGCGATAATCTTCTCCTAAACTTATAATTCGAGTATCGTCTTCTGTCGGCAATTGCGGCATTCGCTGTACAATTGCTTCTTGAGCCATCGTCTTGCCAATGCCGCCACTGGACTGGGCCGTCGAAGCAGTTCCGATCACAGATGCAACGATAATAGCTAACGCGCCGAGCAAGGTTTTTAATTTCGATTTCATCGCCCAACTTATAGGCACAGCGGCCCAGCGCGGCAAGGCGCGATGCAATAGCCTACACGCCTCAACATTTGCGCCGCCGCTTGAGGCTGCGCAGCACTTGGCGACGCCAGCGGATCACGCCCATATGGTCATGAATGGCCAATAGACGCTTGGCGCAGACCGCTCCTGCCTGTTGCACAAGCTGACATAGTGGATTGACGTTGATCTTGGGCATGGAATCCTCCCCTTGGTTTCCCGCGCGGCATTGCGCGGATGAGGGGAAGAACAGCCGCCCGCATGGGGACAGCGCACACAGGCTATAACCAGCCATTGGCTGGCCGCTGCTGCACGAAGGAAGCGAGGGCCTTTTACGCTGGCCACGGGCGGCTACACCGCATCCACCAGCCGCATTCCCGCTGGAAACCTCAAGGGGAGAGTCCCTGCCAATATGGTTAACGAAATCCTAACGATTGCCATGCTATAGTGCGAAGATGGTCCACACGCGCGCGGGGTATCTATTTCGGGCAAAATGACATTTCATGAGGGTCAACAACACCTTGTTGACCCAGAGGCTAGCCTTCGCGCCGAATTGACGGGCGCGATTGCCGCTGCACAGATCGACATTGCCAATGCCATAGCTGAACTGGCGCGCAGCGGGGCCGATAGCGCCGCCCTGGCCAACCAAGGCCAAGCCTTGCAGCAACTGCAACGCACCGTCGGCACCGCCAGCCTAGGCAGCTTGCTTGCCTTGCGCCACGAGGTAGCGGCCACATCATCGAGTGCATCCGCACTCGCCACTCAGGCGATCAGCAATGCGGCCAGCACCGCCGCCGCCCAAGCCAACCTCTCCCCCGCCGAACGCGCCCGCGCCACCATTGAGGCGTTGCACCGCGACCTGTTCGAGAACAAGGTGCTTGACCCCTATCTGCGCTTTGCATCGCCAGAGGATGAAGAAGCCTACCGCAAGCGGGAGCGCGAGCGCGAAGCCGAGATCAAACGGGCGCTCGCATTGGGAACGCCAGAAGGCGACCGCCGCGCATTGGAATTGCAACAAGACCAGTTGCGCGATGCAGGCGCGCATGGCGCGGATCGCTCGCCAGATTATCCTGGCCTCGTCCAGCGAGCAGATGCAGCGATGGCTGACTTGCAGCCGCAAGCGGCTCATCCTTCGCTTGCCGATGAACGCATAGTGGCAGCGCAGAGCGAGGGCCGTGCCATGTCAGATGACGGTCTTGGCGACATACTCGCGACATTGAAGGCGGCGGGTGTAACCACCCCAGCGATCCAAGCAAGTGATGCGGGGCATGGGGTAGCTGTGACAGTTGCGCAAGCGCGCGGGGGCGATGCGCCCGTCAGGCAGAGTTAGCTCAGCAAGCCCAATTGACGACAAACCGCTCGGCTATGTTCAACCTTGGCGGGCTCATTGCGCAACTGGACGCCAATGACATTGGCCATTCCTATCAAGTCATGCCCAAGCCGATCATTGTTGTAGCCAAGGGCCGTTGCCATCCTGCGCGCAGCATCAAGTGACCGCTGATGGCCAGCATCATCCCGATCATTGGCGGCAATGGTGACGCAAATCAGCGTGATGGTATAAGTTCGCTCCTGTTGGCTCATGGGCTGATTTGCGGGCGTTCCCGCACCCATCAAGCCCAGCGCCGCTATGGGCAAAAGCAACCAACGCATGGCAAAAATCCCTCACTCGCCCGCAAATGGGCAAGTCGGGGGTTACAAAATGGCGGATAATGTTGCGGGCGGATTGGCCGTGATTCAGGCTGTTTCGCATGGGGCGGCTTTCACAATGGCGATGGTTGCAGCAGACGCGGTTTGCAGCTCAAACCCGCATCTGCGCTCGATTTTCTGCGATTCCCCCTTGCAACATTATCCGCCATAATGGTGCATCGGCACGGGCGCGACGATGAACAAGGCCCGCGACATCACCGAGCTTTACGACCGCACAGGCCGCAGAAGGTATCTCTGCGATACCGAACTGGCGCGGTTTCATGCCGCGCTGCGCAAGGCCGACCCTGCCACCCGCAGCTTCTGCCAGTTGATCGCGCTGACAGGGTGCCGCATCAGCGAGGCCTTGGCCACAACGCCAAAGCATCTCGATACCGATGCCAAGCGTGTCATCTTCCGCACCCTCAAACGCCGCAAGATCGCCTATCGGGCCGTGCCCGTGCCCGACAAGTTGATGGCCGAGCTGGTCGCACTCGCCAAAGACCTTGGCGACGACCAGCGGCTATGGCCGTGGGCGCGGCAAACGGGTTGGCGAAAGATTCGGGCGGTGATGGAATCAGCAGAAATCATCGGCCCCATGGCCATGCCCAAAGGGCTACGCCACGCCTACGGCATACGCGCCGCCAGCAAAAATGTTCCACCGAGCATCATCCAGCGCTTCCTTGGCCACGCCGACCAAGCCACCACGGCCATCTATCTTGAAGCCGTGGGGGAGGAGGAGCGGGAGTTTGCGGAGCGGGTTTGGCCAAATTAGGCAATGCCTTTGAGCAATGTTTTGATACGAGCTTTAATGTTCTCAAACGTAACATTCAGGTGATTTTTCGCCACCTGTGTAAGGAGGCCAGTGTGCGCCACCGCATTACGCACCGGCTTAAACTTAATTGCGTCATTGTGTAGAGAAGGATTGTTGTTCCCCGGATTTGGTCCCTCAGCACAATGCGCCAAGACCTCTAGTTCCAGATAACTCAGGCCGTCTGCTGTCTTTCGAATATCAAACGCAATACCTGCTTCGTTTTTCCGATCCTGTTCCCGCGCCTGCCATTCACCAACTTTCTGTTGAGCAGGCGCAGTCAAACCCTTTCCTGTTTGCGTGATAAATTTTCTCACCAAATTTTCAGACAAGAAACAATCAACATAGGCTGAAACATTGAACTCTGCATCGGGACGAAGTCCGTTCAGCCATTTCTCAACCTGATCCTGAGCCTCTTTAGAAGCGTCATCAGCGACAAACTCTTCTTCAGCAGCAGCGACCAGATTTGACGCACCGCGCTCTTTCTTTGTCTTTCTTGGATTTTCGTCGTCGCCCTGCTTGCCCAGTTCAAGGCGGAATTTATCCCATTCATCAATGACGTGCGGGAGGAACTCTTTCCTCATGTAGTCGCAGAGCGCGATGTACTGCGGGTTGCTCTCAACCACGCCCTCCCTGCTGCTTGTAAAAGGCGTATCACCATCACCATCCATGTCATCAAAGTGGATTTGCCCGTACAGGTAGCTTTCCGCAATCCGCTGGGTAGGAAAGTGACGAATGAGATTTTTCTCTCTAAGTCTGCCATTGACAAATAGATCGACTGTCGCTCGCTCATCTCCGGCAGCACCCCGCACCTTGAGATTGCTTGGCTTCTCGACTGTTGCAAGGTAGCCAATCACACGCAGATTCGTCGCAGGTGCTTTGGAAGAACGTTTCACATTTGTACAAATTTCAAGAAACTCATCGGAAAAATCGTCGATTTTCCAAACGATCTGGGTCTTTTCAGCTAGCGATTTCAAATCATCGACACTGATCTGGCTTTGGTTAACCCAAATTGTAAAATCCTTGTCAATAAGGGCAAACCGGAAGTTCATGGCCAACAACTTCCTAATTTGGTCTTCGGTAACCCGCTCTAGGACACTCGCTCCGTCAAATTGAAGCAATGTTCCGTTTTGACTGCTATTGAAGTTAGCGTTGGCGATTGTGGAGTCAGGCGCTTCGAGTGGGTAATCTTCGGGAACGAGGTCATTCTGTATAGCTGCGTCAAGGCCAGTATTATCGATCGTTCCGCCGACTATTTGGCCACCTTCAATCTTCGAGAGAATTGTAACCCTTTGTGCGCAGGACAGTAGAGCAAGCTTGCCAATTCCTTTTGCGCCAATAAACGGCCTGCCGCGATCGGTTTGATTCCCATTGGCCTTACGCTTGGAATATCCAATCTTCAGAAACCGATTTTGAAAGGCCTCGGCATCCATGCCTGCGCCGTCGTCAACGACAAGGAATTGCTTTGCTTCCCAGTCAATATCAATCCAAACATTCTTGGCATCAGCGTCCCACGAGTTCGAAATCGCCTCCCCTAGAACGGTGATGAAGTTGCGATACAGATTCCTGCCCAAATGGTTGAGAACGCTCAGAGATATAGCAAACTTGAAAGCATCATCAGCCATTGGCTACCCCGATGTCATTTATAATGTGTTGACCGATGGCTGTAGCAAGTCCGACGGGCACCGCGTTGCCGATCCAACGTCCGACTTCCTTCATGGACACCTTCTCGTCGGGAGGCAAAAAACGGTACTCGGCTGGGAAGGATTGTAGAATTGCGGCTTCCCGTAAGCTGATGGCGCGGTCCTGATCTGGGTGCCCAAAGCGTCCGTTACCATATCCGTAGCATTGGGTTGTCATGGTAGGCGCTGGCTTGTCCCAATCCATGCGCGCATAAACGCCCGGATAGGTCTGACCTGATGGGCGCTTATGACACTCAGCCCGAAGCGCCACTGGCCAGTCGCGCCAAGTTCCGCCTGGCTTAGAATGGCGAATTCGGCGGAGGTTGATTTCGGAAAGTGCCGACGCCGTGTGAAGCGGGTCTCCCTTGGAAGTTTCCCCTGCGGCAATTGGTTGCAGTCCTCCGATCGCCTCACGAACCGATCTATACCCATTGCTGCCCTTCGGCAGCGAAGGCATTTTGCGATTTCGCGCCGCTAAGACTACAAGTCTCCTTCGCTTTTGCGGAACGCCAAATCGCTCACACTGTGCAATCATGTGCTGCACGGAATATCCGGCGTTTTCGAGCGTGTCACAGAAGCTTTTAAATACAGCGCCTTCTTTGTATTTCAACAATGTGGGAACATTTTCCATCGTCAAATAGTCCGGTTTGACCTCCGCCGCCAACTCTGCAAACTTATTCACAAGACCCCATTGTGGGTCCTCAGCGTAGCGTTGTTTATAGGTCGAAAATGGCTGACATGGCGCACAGCCCGCGAGAACGCTTGGAGCGCTTCCCGAAAAATGAGCAGCTATTTCGCTGGCCAATAATTTAGAGACATCACGCGTATAAAATTGTCCGCCATTATTCTCTTCAAAAGCGAATTTACAGCGGCGATCGACATCGTAGCCAGCAATAATATCACATCCGGCTAGCTTGAGGCCATGACTCAAGGCCCCAACTCCGCAAAACAAATCTACGACCTCTGGTCGAGTATTTTTGTATTCTACTGGAGCAATTTCACTTTGCACCAAGCTATCCCCCATACTTAGTATCAGCGCCAAACTGACTGAAATTCGAGTTTGATGCAAGCGCGGTGAAATGGCCTATGACATTTTACGAATTGCGCAAACCACTGGTATGTCGCCAGAGTTTGCCCATAGCTTGTCGCTATACTCCTGCACCATGAGTACCGACCCGATTTGCAGATGCCGCGCCAACTCAGGAAGGCCAGTGCCTTCGATCACAAACTGCCGCTGGCCAAAATCTAGACTGAGCATTCGGTCACCCGTATATTCCACGGCGACGAGGTGCGGATAGGCAATTTGCCAGCCGCACCACAGGCCTGATTTTGGCTCATAGCGCCGAAGGTGCAGCATCATCGCGGGGCGACCACGCCCGCGTTGCAAAACCCACGGCTTGTATTCGGGCGCATCAAGCGCCAGCGCCATGGCCGCTTCGTCAGTGATTTCTTGCGGAGTCAGCGGCGGGCGCGGCATTTCGCCGCGCGCATCGCGCTGGTTCGGATCGAACCCATCGTCATAGCCGCCATGCGCCCTGCCTTGCGCAGGCCGTTTCGGCTCAAACATCTGTTGCCAACTTCTGGGGTTTTGCTGATCCATATCTAACGCTCCAATTCAGGGGGTGGGGGTGAACGCGGTGACGCAAGGCCATGCTCCCCTTGGTCATGGCCTCGCTCTTGGGAGGAAACAGGGTCAGCAGGCGAAAGTCGCTCTAACTGGCGGTCGAACCAGCCGAAGAACCGATCTTGCGTGTTGGCGGCATTTGCTGCGCCCACGGGCGCAGTGCCAACCTTGTCGAACGCAGCCTTGGCGCGTTGTTCGACCGCGCGGTAATGCCGCGCCACCTGATAGTGGCCGAACCGCTCCTTCATGACGCCGTAAAGGTCTTTGAGGTAGAAGGCCAAACGCAGCGCAGGTTCGGGCAAGCGCGACAGGCCGCGCTCCAACAGTGAGCGCCTATCGATCCGCTCCGCCGAACCTGCCTTTTCCAAGGCGGCGTTGGCAATGTTTTCCCACGCCTCGCGCGTTCGTTCGTAATAGTCAGGGCAGTTCCAGCTTTGCGCGTTGGAAGCGACCATAACGGGCCGCCCGTCAGCATGGGTGCGCCCCGCAGGGTCAGGCACCCAGTCATGCCGCACCTTGGGGCCGAAGTCCCCAGCGGTGGCAGCGAGCGGGCGCATCGTGAGCATGACATGGGCATGCGGTTGCTCTTGCCCGTCGCTCGCTATTTTGTTGTGCCAACAGACATCGGCGACCATGCCCTTGTCTACAAAGTTCGCGCGGACATAATCACGCACCAGCGTAATCCGTTCGGCAGGGGGCACTTCGCGGGGGATCATGATCCTGAGTTCCCGCGCGGTTTGGCTGTCCTTGCGCAGTTCATTGGCCTCAACCGCATTCCACAGCGTTTCGCGGTCAATGCCCTGCACCCATGCGGGCGCATTATCAGGCAGCAAGATTTCCTTATGCTCGACACCACCCTTGCGGCTGTAATCATGGGTCATGTCTTGACGCTCGTCATAGAGCTTCTCGCAAGCGCGATAAGCAGCCGCCGCGACAGCCGACCGGCCCGCGCTGCGTTTAATCACCTGGACTCGCATCGAGAACAGCGCCATCAGAGCACTTTCAGGGTCACCCCCGAACCTCCCATTTCCCTTGAAGTCGAAAAAATCTCAGGCAGAACTGTGCACAGATACGTTGCGAGCAACGTGCACCACGCCTGAGGCCTTTTTGAGCTGATGCTGCGGGATGGTCGGTTAAGGAATCGCCATGGACGGACGACAATCCGTGCCCTAGCGATGCCTTTGGGGTGAGCGCCCTCAAGTCCGTGGCATGCCCGCAACAGGGGCAAGATTTGCCGCCATTGCACGCGGAGATCATCGCAGCTCACTTGACGTGTCGCAGGATGGCGCGGCAATGGGCAGGCAAGCCACGATAGGCGCTTGCGATGTCGGGCTTGTTGAACATGGAGCGGTTGACGCAGATCGTCACTGGCATGACCTTGGCGGCCTTGCGACGCATCAGTCGGCCCACCAGCTTGAGGATCAAGCTGACGGTAACGAGCAGGCCGACAAGCAGGATGACCACGCCAAGGACAGCCGAGGCACCGCCATGTTGCCCGACATCGTAGAAGAGGAAGGCAAGCGGCGCGCCCAGCACCAGCAGCCCCACGACGCGGGGCCAGCGGGATGGGCGCGGGGGGGTGCCCGACATGGCATTCCATTCACGCTTCCACGCGCGATAGGTCTGCATTTGCTCATGGGCGCGAATGACATTGAGCAGGAACGCGACCGTTATCACGAGCGCCCAGAACACAGGCGCGCCGTTCCAGAAATGATAGGCGAAGCAGCCAGCAGATGCCCATGCCGTAAGCTGCACTGGCGGGCTGGCCAGCAGGCGAGTTTGGGTGGAAGGCGCTCTCATGATTGCCTCCATTCGACCAGCAGCGCATTGCTGCCTGACGAGAAGGTACGGCCCGCCTGATAGATGATGGTGGAGACGCGGTTGCCATTGGCAGGCCCACCGGTCTTGAGCATCCGCCCGAACTCACCTGGCTCGACAGCAAATTCGAGGACTTCGCTATGGCCCCAGCTCTGGCCGTGGCTACTCCCGCTACCACGGTTGCGGCCCCAATTGTCATTGGTGCCGCCCGAACTGCCGCTGCTCCATGAGCTGCCCGACGAGCTTTGACCATTGCTGCTCGTTGACGAATTGCCGCCTGTCTGACTGGACCAGCCGAAATTTTCGCCCGTGCCCACGTTCATGCCGAAATTGGCATTATGGCCCTCGTTCGCGCTGTAGTTTGAGCGCGTCTGCACCGTGCGCCCGATTGTCTTGGAGGCCGCTTCGTTGGTGACGGTGCAGTTATTCGCCGCCCAGATTTTGATGGCGCAATTGGCGATCAAGCTTTGCGCCTGCTGTGCGCCGTTCGGCCCCATCATGCGCGCTTCGATGGAGGGGAGCGACTGCGCCAATAGCACCGTGCAGCATCGACTTGAGCGACACAGGCCAAGGAAGCGCGTGTATTGCGGGTTACAGAAGAGCGGAAACTCGTCGATGATAAGAAAGACGAACCGTTCGCGGTAACGCTTCGGCAGTGCATTGCGCGCCAAGACCGCGCGCTGAAAGGCGAGGACAAAAATCTGCTGCGCAAACAGACCATCCTCGTGCCGCGTCAAGACCGGCATATCCAAAACAATTGTGATTCCAGAAAAGCAAAGCTCAGGGAAAATGCTGGACTCTTCGCAGAAGGCGTGACGCAGCCACGGGTTACTCACCAGCGGATCGAGCGCAGTGGTCAGCGAGATCAGTATGTTGCTGCGGGTCTTGGCATCGAGCGCGGCAAACTCTTGCCAATAGGCCATGAGCCGTTGGCCCATGTCATCGCTGAGTTTGTCCGCAGCCAAGACGCACATCTCGAAGAAGTTAGAATTTGCCTGCCATGCAGGGTCTTTCATTTGCTCCGGCGATGTGGGCGCGCTGCGCGCGCAGCTCAGAATATCATCAATGCGCAAGGTGCCGGTTGCCGCATGGATGAGCGGAATCAGCGACCTCAGGAATTGCAGGATACAGTCCTGCCAAAATTGTTCGCCAGCTCCCGCTGGCACCGCCGCGCTAGCCTTTTTGAGTTCGATGACGCGCATCAGAAATTCGATGGCATTCTCGATTCCGTTCGCGCCTTCACGTTCCAATATCCACGCCAGGAAATTGAACCCGCCATTGAGACCATTCCAGATGAGGAGCGAATCCAGCCGTCCTTCTTCCTTGAAGATGCGGCGAACATCCTCGACATCCTCAGGCTTCACCGTTGTGATAACGCCACCCATCCCATTGCGCAGGAAGGTGCGTAGTATGGTATCTCGCGGGCCAGAGCTTTTGCCGCTGCCCGTCATTCCCATGACGAGCGTTCCCGCCGCAAAATCCCGCAGCGTCAGTACGTCAGTGGCAGTCAATTTCAGCAGGGGCCGATCCAATGGATCGGCGCTTTTCCAGAATTTCATGATGGTTTCCTTCAAATTCGGGACGGCTGCTAACGGTCGATGCCGCGTTCAGCTTTGGCTGGTTCTTGCGGTTGCAGATCAGGCGCGTTGCCCTTTTCGCGGTCAGGCAGAGACCAGCCGAGATCATGACCGCGATGTGGTTCGGGCGTTTTGCGCCCGAACCACGCCTCGTCGATGAGTTTGCTACGGGCATCCGCTATCGCGGTGCGCGCTTCGCTCGCCGCGACGCCAAAGGCGCGGGAAAACCACTCAGCCATCGAAGCTCACCCCGCAGTCATTGCACCGCCATTGGTGGCGGATGAAATTGGCAATGCGCGTGGCGTAAAGCGCGGTCAGCAGTTCCACTGCTTCATCGCCGCGCCCTTCAAATCGCAAGCGGGGCGCTTCCTTGGCCGCTTCGATATAGAGACGCTCGCTGATGCGGTTGTCGTCATAGTTGGTGCCGCCGCAGCAGGGGCAAAGGGTGATGGCGTCGTTCAGGCCATCGTCTGCAAAACGGATCATTTCCATGTGCTTTCTCCAAATAGAGGGCGCGCAGGTTCCCACCACGCGAGGCAGGCCCGCGCGCCCAAGTCAGTTCACTGGTTGAAATGTGCCTGAGGTGTTTCGGGCGAACGCCGCCTGACAGCCTCAGTGGTTACAGCGTCGAGATAAACTCGACATCTTGCGGCATCACGCCCGCTTCGGTGAGGTATCGCATCCAGCCAAGGCGCAGCATCGCCAGAGGCTTGGCGGGCAAAAGGCTCGCATTCCCCGTCGCGGGGTCAGCCGTCAGACCAAACCCAACGAAGCGGATTTTGCAGCCCGCCAGCAGGCTATCGCTCGATGGTGGCGGTAGGTTGACCGGCGCATCCAGCGCCAAAGCACTCGCCGCCGAATAATCCCCCGACTCCACCCCATCGGTGATGAACGTGATGGTCGAACGCGGCATGCAATTGAATGGAATAGCTTCAGCCGTGAGCAGCAGATTGGTATCACCGTCGCCGCCTTCGCGCTGTACCCGCGCCGCACTTGCGCGCAGCGCGTCCATCACCTTCGACTTGGCGACGGGCACACGCTGCGCATAGTCGGTAACCAAATGGAGCTTCGCGACCATGCGCTCCGCAGATCTAGCCCCCGTCTCGTAGACCGTGACGGAATCGCCCAGTTGCACATTGGCATCCATATCCGCGCCAATGAACCGCTCCACCGCTTGCGCGACCGCTGGGTCGATTTGCGTGGCGGTGCTGACCGACGTGTCATTGAGGTAATAATGGTGCGCGGGCTGCGCTTGCGCGCCAGTTTGCTTTGGCGCTTCAGGTTCCGCCGAGCAAGCGGCGAGCGTGGTGGCGATGGGCAACAACGCTGCGCTGAATTTGAGTGCTTTGGTCATTGGTTCAGCCTTTCGTGAACTTGAGAATAAGGTCGTAGAAATATTGGTAAGTGTAGGGAGCCAGATCGGCGTGACGCGCTTCGACCCCTGCCAAGGGCACATTGGGAACATCGCGGATATCGTTGGGGCCAATTTCAGCATCGCCGATGGCCTTGAGCGACCCGACGAGATCATGGGTGGCGGCAATATACTTGCCCGTGATGGTTCCCGCTTCGTTTGCCGTTTTGCGGACGAGTGCGTCGGGTTTTTCCATCTCTGTGATCGCAACGCGACGACTATCGACATCGGCTCCGCGCAGTTCCACATCACGGATCAAGCGTTCGCCAGACTTGATGCGCAGCCGTTCGCCGATACCCGCTGAGATCGTCGGGATGATTCCGAACAATCTTCCCATGAATCCATGGCTTGCAACAAAGCTGAGGGCGAACATCACCGAACTGGCCACCGCAAGCGCAACGCCCACGGTCTTGCTTGCCATCCCTTGTTCATCGCCACCGCCGAGCGTCAGGAAGATGGTGGCGGCCATGAACGACCCCACGCCGAAGAGCAGAAGCAGAATTGTCCACAGACCAACGCCATGGGTCATCCAGTCCAACAACTTCTTGGCGCGCCCAGGCACGACCTGCAAAAAGGCGGAACCAATCAGCAGGCAGAAAATGAGCGGCGCACGCAGGGTTTGCAGCTCGTGGCCGAGGCCCTTGTCATTCGGCATCGCAGGAAATGCGCTTTTGAAGGCGATGCCAGCGCTATAATATTCCGAATAGCACGCGCCGACGATGGCCAAGGTGCTGGCTGACGCCACGAGCAGCGGCACCGCCATCGGCGTTGCTCGCGCTTTCCATTCGAGCAGTTGCGAATGGGCACGGCGCAAAGTTGCGACGGCATTTTGGTTTGACTCACTCGACATGATCAATCTCCTTGAATGGTACGGGTCAGTGCAGCGGATTTGGCTGGCCTCGCTCGCGCAGCAGATCGCCGACGACAGGGAAGCGCTGCGCAGGCTTGGGAGCGGGAGGTTTGGGCGCAGGCGCGGGCGGCTCTGGAAACATCGCATCAAGTCGCATCAGGCTGGCCTGATAGGCCGCCTCCTCTTCGCCCAACTGGCTACGGGTTTCCGCCAGCTCCGCGACATGGAAGCCATGCAGGCTCAGCACATGCGCATCAGGCACAAGCCCATCGCGCGCCGCATCGTCGATAAGGCCCTTGATCCGCGCTTGTTCGGCTTGGACTTTTGCCATTTCCGCCGATGGAAGCGGGCCGCTGATCGCAGGCGATTTCGCCAGCTTGGGTAAGAGATTGGCGAGCGGTTTGAGCCGGTGCACCAGACGTTGGGGTAGGTTTCGAATAGACATAGATATTCCTTTCCAAAATCACGGGTTTCGTGTTGGATTGCTTGGGTTCAGCGAGATCAGGCTTGGGGCCTGGGACGGACTCCCGCTCTCAACAGCAGCCCGACCGCCCCAGCCTTACGGCTCGTCGCTCTTGGATCGTTTGATGCGCTTCCAACAGATCATGGCCAGCCGTGTTATCAGCTTGAAGCCGACCACAACGCGAGCTGCGTCGCCGAGTGCTTTCAGGATGCATTGAAGTTTTTCGTCTGGCATGGTTCCGTTCCTTGCTTTCCAACCTTCCATTGAGGCAGTTGCAGGGAGGAGTTGCCCGAGCGGAGCCGTTGTCGTCGATCCCGTAACGCCGGTAATTACGGGCGTTACGGTTTGCCTGTGGTAGGAAAAAGCGCAGAAAACTGGGGGTCACATCTGGGATATTGGTGCTGTGCGCATCCTTCAGCGCAAACGGGGCTGTGGCGCGCGAGAAAATGCCGCCTCAACAGCATCCTCTAGGCTGGACATATCGTTGCCCTGAAGCATCGATTGATGCGGTTCACACCCCAACGCCTTCATCAGTTGATCAAATTTTGCAGACGCTTCCGATGTCTTCGTGCTATTGTCGAAGTGCAGAAAACACTTTGAGTCGACCAAATCCCCATCCACTCGTTCCGATAGATGCCCAGTGTGAGGGTCGATCTCCGAAGGGCGCAAGCCAAACCTACGCGCCAATTCTGCCACCCTGCAAATCAATGCAATTTGTGAACCGTCATAGCCATCGAACGCGTCATACTCCACAAAACCACGCTGCCTGATTTGTTCCATTTACTATATACTGTCTAAGCCACCCTGTCGAGAACATAAAAAGAACAACTTGTGGTTAGGGTGATTGCGAAACATATTCCTGATTTACGCAATTCTTCAGCATACTATACCAGACAGCCAATGAGCGGATTCAAAAGCCTCGATTGGACGCATGGCCCATACCCCAAAGGCAAATCCTTTGCGGAAATGCTAGATTGGCATCTACGCTATTGGGGAACCCGTCCAGGATGCAACTTGAAGCAGCGGAACGCAATCCACAGTGTAGCCTCCGTCGCAACTGAATTTCATTTCGGATACCCCCCTCGAAGCGATGGCAATCCCGAACGAAAGTTGCTGCAATGGCGGCGTGGCGAAAATCCACCCACAGACGAGCTGATAATTTGCAACATCTTTCGGTATTTGTTTGGCGATGACAAACGATTGATCGACTGGAAGCTCGACCTTGAGGCGGCTTTGAAATCATGGAAGGCAAATCACAATTCGGGTTCTGGAAAGAGACCGTCCGATCCCAAACGCCCAAGCGATCCAAGAGACAACAGCCAAGACACTCCCGAAGCTGAGCGCGGGATCTTCGACGCGATCTCAGAGGATGCTTCCGTGTCATCCGCATCATTGTCGTACGAAGTTAAAAAAATCTCCAATGATGTCGACAGGATTCTGATGATCTTGGACAAAAGTAAATTTCTTAATAGAGCAGAGGAGGCTGGCTTAAGCTCCAATGATATTCTCAATGCAATAGATAGATCGTCAGATCAATCTGATCTCGAAAACAGTCACATTGAAGAATCAATATTATTAAGATTACTAGTGAGCGATTTCGGTTACCAGAGAGAATTTGCTTGGGACAGCCTTATTAATTTGGAAACTATTTCCAAGTTTGGAATTAGTGAAATGACTGAACAGGCATTGCGTTATGGGAAGCCCTATCAATCAGACGCAATTCGAGATATCCTTGGCAGCGGCGCTCAAGAGGTTGACAAGATTTCTATTGCTGAATCACTAGCAGACCATAAGAACGATCTTGTTAGAGAAATTATAGTTGAATTTTTTCTTCGTCGAGTCGAGCAAGCGGGAACATATGCTGCCAAAGCTATAGTCGACCCATCGGCCTCCATACGCCGATTAGGAGCCGAATTTTTGGCAAAAGAATTGAGCTCACAGCTCGATGCCTTCCCCCATTTTTGTGACCTTCTTCTCGATACAGACGCGTCTGTGAGGGAGGTCGCTGCTCGTGCTCTATTGAAATTTAGCATCAATGAGAAATGGCAGCGTCAGTCCGCAATCAACTACCCGGCCCTCGCGGCTACACTCGAAAATGACCCTGCCATGTGGGCCACAGTGATCCTAGCGCTCGCTGATGAGCGTGCTCCAATTGACGATTTTCGCGGCTTGGTGTCCAAAATATTCGTCAGTTCGGACTGGAAAACTCGAAATGCTGTTTTGAGTTCAGTGCCTGGGCAAATGGACATTTTTTTGAATTTTGAGATGGAGAAATTGCATTCAAAGGACGACAAGAGAGTTGTACAAGCCGCTTACAGACTTAGTACTATAGGAACAGATTATGAAAATGTGATTCAAGTTCTAAGCAGTTCGTTAAATCAAAGCAGATCAGTTATTGTGCGAAACGCCATCATGATGGCTATTAAATCTATCAAAGGGGATATAATTCCAAGGGTTTCCGAACCCGTTTCGGAAAATACAGACCAAGAAAGTGTATTTCCGCTATGGGATACGAATATTTTTGTGGAAGGAGTAAGAGGGTTAGATATTCGAGAAATTTCGAAAATAGTAGCGTTTTGTGATAAATATGATGCCGATTTTTATATTAGACGCAACGACTCGAGCGATAATGTTCTTATTTGTTCACATAACATACTTGATATTAGTACGCTTTGCGTCACGCAGGGAACAGAAATCGTCCTAGGAGCTGCTGGCCCCGAGGCGATTGAAGCGATTAGCTCCTTAGCTTCATACGTAGAAAATGCCTTGTTTTGATTCTTTGTAGAACACACTGAGCGTTGCCTACGGCCCGCCCCTATGCGCTGGGGTGCACCGAGCCTGTAGTCTCGGCCATTCGGTAGCGGTCGCTAACGCATATACTGGGGCGCTGCCCCTAGCGCGCTGCGAAGCGCCTTCCGCCCATCTTCCTTCATTGCATTGCGTGCAGACGGTTCCCCGCGAAGCCGCTCACTCCGCTTGCCCCCCGCTGTTCGCCACGAGGCAGGGTTTCAGAACGCAACTGAAACCCAAACCCAATGGAGAAAAGTCATGGGAAACAGCCTCAGAGCAACCTTCAAGCCTCGTATCTATGTGGCCTGCCTTGCAGCCTACAATAATGGCTTTCTGCACGGCGCATGGATAGACGCCGCACAGGAGCCGTGGAGCATTTACGATGACGTGAAGGCCATGCTGGCCGCATCGCCCATCGCAGGTGCGGAGGAATGGGCTATCCATGACTATGAGGATTTTGGCGGTGTCCGCATCGAAGAATATACCGGCTTTGAGCGCGTCAGTGCCCTTGCTGGCTTCATTGTCGAGCATGGAGTGATTGGTGCAGCCTTGCTGGACTATTACAGTGGCGACCTTGATGAAGCGAAGGAAGCCATAACTGACCGCTACATGGGCGAACATGCAAGCCTTGCCGACTATGTGCAGGAGGTGACCGAGGAAACCACCACCATCCCCCAACCGCTGCGCTTCTATATCGACTGGCAGGGCATGGCCCGCGACGCGGAATTGAACGGCGAACTCTTTAGCATCAGCACCGCCCATGATGTGGTGCATGTGTTCGCGGGGTGCTGATATGGACTACCCCTCAGAGACCTATCGTTTCCAATGGCAGGGCATCACCATCGAGGCGACCTATACGCCGCGCATGTTCAACGCCATTGCCCATCTTCAAATTCGCAGCATCGCGCCAGAACGTGCGCCATTGCCCATCAGCCCCGAAGGCTGGCGTTCCTACTACCATCCCATGGGCACCATCGAAGCGCATGGCTGCGATGTGGTGGCGCAGGTGACAGCATGGCTGGACGAGGAGGCGACCAAGCCTGAATGGGAAGCATTTGCATCGCGCAGCAGGCAGGGCGAATTGTTCTGACGCTTTCGTCATGCGACTCTGCGGGCCTTGTGCTGGGTTGCCGACTGCCACCATATCACGTCCCTACAGATATGCGCACTTTCATGATTTAGTTGCTGGTCTCGGCTTGTCACTCTAAGTCTATGCTAACGATGCAGGTCAGCATCTGCGGCACGGGAAGCCAAGGCAACAAATAATGACTTCGGGGCGTCAGAATGTCCAGTTTCGACTTCGGTCAATTGTCACCACATGATTTTGAGTTGCTGACCCGCGACCTGCTGCAAGCACGCGACGGCTTCCAATTAGAATCTTTCAAAACTGGACGCGATCAGGGGATTGATTTTCGGCATGCAAAAGGGTCGTTGAACGTCATCGTTCAGTGTAAGCACTATGTTGGCACAGGCATTGATGGCCTGTTACGCGACCTGAAGAAAGAGGTGCCAAAGGCACAGCGACTGAAATCCAGTCGCTACATCTTTGCAACGTCGGTACCATTGTCGCCTGCCAACAAGTCGGCAATTATGCATCTTTTTTCGGGCATGATTCAGAATGGACTCGATGTCATCGGGCAGGACGACTTCAACAACCTGCTCGACCAACACCCCGCTGTTTTAGGGCAGCACTACAAACTCTGGCTTGGAAGCCGAGCCGTTCTTGATCGCGTCATCCACAACGCTTCCGTTACGCAGAGTGAATTCGACGTGCACAGGGTGCACCGCGATATTGCTCGTTATGTGCATAATGCCGCCTATCCCCGTGCCATCGAAATGCTGAATGATAGCCATGTTGCTATCATTTCGGGAGCGCCGGGTGTGGGTAAGACAACGCTGGCGCGTATGCTACTCTATGCCTTTCTTGAGCAAGGCTACGAGGTGGTGTCGATCCTTACGGATTTTCAGTCAGGTAGAGAACGCTACCAACCTGGCAAAAGGCAAATCTTCTATTTTGACGATTTTATCGGGGCGACGTTCCTTGGCGAACGGGCATCAACTTTCACCCGTAACGAGGACCGCGCAATTCTCGATTTCATCGAGATGGTCCAATCGTCGAAAACGGCGCGGCTCATCATGACCACCCGCGAGCATATCTTGCAGCAAGCCATAGCTGCATCGGAGCGGCTCAAGCACTCCCGCCTCGTCGACAACAAATGCGTCCTAGAAATCCGCGATTACAGCCAGCGACAAAGGGGCGAAATTCTCTACAATCACATCTATTTCAGCCAACTCCCCGAGGCCTACCGCACAGAGCTTCTGTCAGATCGCTTCTACATGGAAATCATCAAGCATCAGAAATTTAATCCGCGCCTGATTGAATGGCTTTCTGACTATCAGCGGGTTAGCGCCACATCAGCGCCGAACTATAAACAGTTTGTCCGCAATCTGCTTTCTGATCCCGCAGATATTTGGCGTCACGCATACCACCACCAAATCAGCGATGCGGGCAGAAGCATTTTGCTTGCACTCTATTCCCACGAAGGGAGCTGCCATCCCGCCACCCTCGAAAAGGCATTCTGGGCGCTACACAGGCTGAGAGCCGAGAAATATGGCTTCAAATCCGATCCAGCAGACTGGCGGCGAGGCCTTTCAGAATTGCATGGTTCTTTTGTCCGACCGGGTGATGCAATTGCTGTTATCGATCCTTCGGTGCTCGATATGCTCAATGCAGTTTTGCGGGAGGATACTGGTAACGCGCTGGACATTATCGAGGGTGCCACGCGGTTTGAGCAGGCACGAAGGATTTGGAGGGTTTCCAGACACGCCGCAAATCAGTCCGTGTTTCGCTACTTGTCCGAAGAACGTTATCGACTGGCAGACGCTTTCACCCGTTTGCTGGACGCACCCGACCGCAAGCCGTTCGGTTCTGGTGTAGCCTTTTATGACGATAGCCATGCTGAGCGGCTCGCGCTCCTACTGGAACTCGCTACTTCGCTTCAGCTAGATAGCCTTGCGCCGACAATCAAAAAGCGGATGGCCGCATTGCTGCATGATTGGCAAACTGAGCATTTTGATATCCATCATGGAGTAGCATTGGCAGACCGCGTTGCAGATAGTGGATATGTATTTGGCGAGGAGCGACTGGATGTGCGGGATGCCATCCTTGATGCGCTCGGTAAGGAGGCGGCGACAGGGTGTGGGTCAGACGAACTGCGCGCTATCCTTGACGCTATACCCGAAGACGAATTGACCCCAGCCATGAAAGCCGATCTTACCAAGGGGGCTAACCGATACCGCAGCTTACGGGAAAGCGAGGAAGTTCGCGGCGCAAAATCCGAGGGCGATTTTGAAGCCCTAACCGAGGACTTGGCCGAAATCGCGCATAGGCTCGGTCTCGATATGTCCGCCTCGCTCGAAGCGGTGGAGGAGGCGAAGGTAGAATTTGAAGAACATCAGTCAGCTTATGAAGACTCGAAGTATGACGAATGGAAGGAAACGAGAAGCTTTGAACGAAGCAACGAGCGCGATTTGGACGACCTTTTTGATTCTTTGCGGCGCTGAATTTATATCGAGGAATCCGAGAGCTTAGCCCAAATGGCAGGTGCAGGTTACCTGCAGCAGGCAGGACGAAATGTTCTGACGGGAGCGCAACGCGATTCTGCGCATTTCGCGCCCTCGCGAAACGCAGGCAAATCCCCAAATTTTTCTACACAGAACCTAAACAGGCAAAAACAAGCAAAATATCTTGTTATATTTCAAACTCTTGAGAAACTCCCAAGATATGGAGCGGGTGAAGGGAATCGAACCCTCGTCGTAAGCTTGGAAGGCTTCTGCTCTACCATTGAGCTACACCCGCCCTGCTCCGGGCGTGGACGCCTATGGCGCAGGCGGTGCGTTTGGGCAAGTCCCCTTATCCCTCAGCCCAGAATCTTCGCGCCCATGATCCAGATGAAAGACAGCGCCGTCACCGCGCCGCCCGCCATCGTCAGCCGCGCTGCATTTCGGATGGCCGCCAATTGATGATCCACCGAAACGCACCACGCGGCGAGCATCCGCTGGATCACCAGCTTGGGGTCTTCCTCAGCGCCATCCAGACGGAATTCCTCACCGATCAGGATGCCCCGGACGCACACCCAGCCGGACCAGACCAGAAGCAGCACAGCGATGCTCACCAGCATCACTTCAAAGGGTTGGGTCGGCGCATCCAGGCTGAGCGGTGCGCCGGGCGAGGCGGAGATGGGGTTGACGGCGGTCGTCAGCAGCAGCGCGTCAGCTGCGAGCAATGCGCCGAGCCGCACGCTCAAATCCAGATCCTTGGATTGCAGCAACGTCAGATCATCAATGAAACCGGCGGAATCGGAGCATTGCCGCGCCTTCTGAAAGGCGCGCAGCAGGGACCGGGTGGAGTGGATGGGTTTCGCGCTCATCCCCTGCTTCTGGCACAGCGCACAGCGCCCTGCCAAGCGGGCAAATCAGAACTTGGTGCGGATGTGATCGAAGGTGGCGGGGTGCAGCTTGTTGACGAACTGGCAACCCAGGATGAACCGGTCTCGCCGGACAACGACGGTTTCGATACTCTGCATCCCCGGAATCTGAATCCAGATGCGCGATCCCGGATTGACCGTGAACAGCGCCTCGCAGCGGCAGCCGGAGAGCGACAGATCAAACACGGTAATATCATATTTACGACCGCCGGATTCGCGCAGCGAAGCTGTCATGCGCAGGGGAACCCGCTCATGCTGGCGTTTCTGTCCGATCACTGGTTCCATATATGACATCGTGCAAAGACTGACTCGGTTGCTCTTGCACTGTGATGAAGGCGATCGGTAAAATTCAGGTTAACTGTCGAGAATTAGGCGTGATTTTTCAAAGGATTTCGTGAACCTTGTCTTGCGGACGACACAGGCGCACGCCCTTTTCGGTCTCCACCAGCGGACGCTCGATAAGTGCAGGATCCTTGGCCATGGCATCGAGAATGGCCTCATCGCTGGCGCAGGTCAGGCCCAGTTCCTCCGCCTGCGTGCCGCGGATGCGCAGCCCTTCGCGCGGGGACAGGCCCGCTTTCTCATAGAGGCGCACCAACTCGCCCCGGGCTGGCGGCGACTTCAGATATTCGACCACAGTCAGGTCCACACCCGGCGTTTCGCGCAGAATATCCATGGTTTTGCGCGATGTGCCGCAATTGGGATTGTGCCAGATGGTTGCCTTCATCGCCTTGTCCTTCTCATTTCGCTTTCTCTTGCCCTAGCGGAAAGGACGGCGCAGGAACAAGGGGGCGCAAATCCCCCCTCGCCTTCGCGCGCCCGCGCGGCTAAGGCGCTTAACCATGTTCCTGTCTGCCCATGAGCGCATGATTGCCAAGCGCTACCTTCTGCCCGGAAAGGGCGAAGCGTTCATCTTTCTGGTTGCGGCGTTCAGCCTTGTGGCCGTGGCGCTGGGCGTGGCGGGGCTGATCGTCGTCCTCTCCATCACCAATGGCTTCCGCGCGGAGCTGTTTGACAAGATTGTCGGGCTGAACGGGCACGCCGTTGTGCAGGGCTATGATGGCAAGCTGCCAGACTGGAAGCAGGTGCTGGCGCAGGTCAAGAAAACGCCGGGTGTGACAGACGCAACGCCACTGATCGAGCAGCCGCAAATGGCAAGCTATGGCGGGCGCGTGGCAGGCATATTGGTGCGCGGCATGACCGTGCCGGATATCATGGCCCCCGGCACGTTGGATACCAAGGTTCTGGTCGGCAATTTGAAGGAGCTGGTCCCGGGCAGCAGCAATGTCGCCATAGGATCGCGGCTCGCCACCTCGCTTTGCGCGCAGGTGGGGGGGGATATCAGCATCATCAATCCGGAGGGGCAATCGACACCGTTTGGCGCTGTTCCCCGCATCGTCAGCTACCGCGTCGCTGCCATCTTCGAAATTGGCATCTATGATTATGACAAATCCTTTGTCGTGATGCCGATGGAAGACGCACAAACGCTGCTGCTGATGGGCGATACGGTGGGCATGGTGGAGGTGCAGACCAGCGATCCAGACGCCATCGCAACCATCATGCAGCCCATCGCCAAGGCCTGGGAAGGTAAGGCGGTCGTGTCTGACTGGCGCAGCATGAATGCCGAGTTGTTCGAAGCGCTCGCAGTGGATCGTGTCGTGAGCTTTTTCGTCGTTTCGCTGATCACGCTCGTCGCCATCGTCAACATCCTCTCCTCGCTGATCATGCTGGTGCGCTCCAAGACGCGCGATATTGCAATCATCCGCACCATGGGGGCGACGCGCAGCAGCATTGTGCGCATCTTCATGACCGTGGGCACCAGTGTGGGGATGCTGGGCATTGCAGCGGGCGCGCTCCTCGCCTTCATCATCCTGTTCTTCAGGCAAGGCATTGTGAACGGCATCCAGTTTGTCACTGGCCAGCAAATCTGGGATCCTTCGATCCGCTTCCTCACGGAATTGCCCGCCAAGACCAATCCGCTGGAGGTCGCCGCCGTGCTGGCGCTCGCCACCGGGCTGACAATCCTTGCTACGCTTTACCCCGCCTATCGCGCCGCCAATACCGATCCGGTGGAAGTGCTGCGTTATGAATGATCAGGGCGTCTCGATCCGTGGGCTCAAACGCAGCTTCACGCAGGGCGAAACCGAAATCGCGGTTCTGCGCGGCGTTGATCTGGATATCCGCCCGGGAGAGCTGGTGGCACTGCTCGGCCCCTCGGGCTCCGGCAAATCGACGCTGCTGCAAGCCGTTGGCCTGCTGGAAGGCGGCTTTGAAGGCTCGATCCGCATTGCGGGTGAAGAGGCGGCACAGCTGGACGATGAGGGCCGCACAAGGCTGCGGCGCGACGTGCTGGGTTTCGTCTACCAGTTCCACCACCTGCTGCCCGATTTCACGGCGCTGGAGAATGTGGTGCTGCCTCAACTGATCAAGGGCCATTTGCCTGAGGAAGCAGACCGCATCGGCACAGCGATGCTCGATGCGCTTGGGCTGGCGGAGCGGCTGCATCACAAGCCCAATCAGCTTTCCGGCGGGGAGCAGCAGCGCGTGGCCGTCGCCCGCGCGCTCGCCACGCGGCCCAAGCTGGTGCTGGCGGATGAACCGACCGGCAATCTGGATGAAGCCACGTCAGACGTGGTTCTGGCGGCGTTCCTGCAACTGGTGAAGGGGCTGGGGAGCAGCGCGCTGATCGCCACGCACAATGAACGCATCGCCGCCCGGATGGACCGGGTCGTTCGCCTGAAAGATGGCGTGCTCTACGCGGTGCAGAAAGCCTGAAACCGAAGGGGTTCGGCGGCGGGGTCAGCCCCGCCGCAACGGAGCCGCCCCGCCGCTCCCCCTCCTAAAACTTGGTGCCGAACTTAATGCCAATCAGGCGCGGGCGGATGACATTGTCATAAACGACGCCACCCGAAGCTGTGTCGCCATCAGCATCGCCGCAGACCGATTCATTGCACTGAACCGAACTGTTGTTCACGCCCCGGCTGTCGAACAGGTTCGTTGCGAACAGCTCTGCCGTCCAGTTGCCCTTCTCGATGCCAAAGCTGAAGTCGACCGTGGTGTAGCTCTTGAAATCGCCAATAATCGCGTTCTCGAAAGGACGCAGATCCTTGCGGCGCTTGCCAATATGGTTGGCCGTGAACTGGACATGCGCATCCATCGAACCCATCAACGGGAATTCGTAACGGGCAACAGCATTGCCCTTGAACTTGGACGTAACTGGCAGCCGCGTGCCGATTGGCGCAAGGGTGACATTCCCCACGGGCGTTGCACAGGTTTTCGACGTGGTGATGGTCTCGCAGAACGGGAAGGTCAGCTTCGCATCATTATAGCTCACACCGGTGTTCAGCGTCAGCCCACCCATGCGATAGCCCAGATCGGCTTCGATACCGCGAATACGCGCATTACCCGCATTCTGGATCTGCGTCAGGCCGTTGGCGCCGAGCAACGAGACCTGAATGTCGCGCCAGTTTTCCTGATAGATCGCACCATTGAACCGGAACCCGCCAAAGGTGGACTTCCAGCCGAATTCATAATTGTCGAGCTCATCGGGACCATAAGGCGGCAGCGAGCCACGCCGGTTGATACCGCCGGGGCGGAAACCGCGCGAGAATGTTGCATAGACCAACACATCATCGTTGATCTTGTAGGTGAGGTTGACCTTGGGAATGAAGCCATTGTCCTTGGTCCGCTTCGGCTGGACGCTGCCGCCCACCACAGTGCCCAGATTGGTGCAGGGCGATCCCTTGACAATCGTCGGGCCAAGGCAAGCATAATCCGGGTTTCCGCTGAAACCGGGATTGTTATAGCCAAAGAAGCCCACCAGCGAATTGTTATACTTGTAGTAACGGCCACCGGCCGTGAGCGTCAGCTGATCGGTAAAGTCGAAGGCGACCTCGCCGAACACGGCAAAGTCACGATCAACGCGCTGCTGCTTAGTCAGCCAGATGTTGCTCGTCGTGCCCGGAACCTTGATCCCCGACGCGAGGCCGTCAATAATGTAATTCTGCTCGATATTGTGCGATTGCCGCTGATGGAAGAGGCCTGCGATCAAGCGCAGCGACTTGTCAGAGGGAGAGGATAAACGCAGTTCGCCAAAGCGGCGCTTGTAGCGATCAATGCCCTGAATATATTGGTTCGGATTAACCGTATTGCCTGCATTATCAACGAAATAGGCCCCATAGCCAGAGATCGCGTCATAGAAATAGGCATAGTCGGAATAGTCTGATTCCGTCTCCGTCTTGCGGCCCATATGACCGCCCGTCAGCGTCAGATCCCAGTTGCCGATCTTGCCTTCAACCGTCAGAGCCGCCTGATACCATTTGTCGCGCGACAGTTCGGGATTATACTGAACGGTCTGAAGCGGGCGGGTCACAGCGCTGCTCCGTTCCTGCGAGAAGCTGCCATCGGCATTCTGGACCTGCCCCATCACAGTGGGGGTGATCGTCCAGTCATCATTGAGGTCGATGCCCAGCGCCAACCGGCCGCCATAAGTGTCGACGCTGTTATAATTTTTTTCAACAAGGCTGGCATTGTTCTGGGTGATGCCAGACGTCGGGTAGGTGCGGCTGCCTGCGATATTATCGATATAGCCGCCATCGTGCCGATACCAACCCACCACGCGCACCGCAGCGGCGTCAGAGAGCGGTGCGTTGATGTAGCCCTCCAGAACGCCACCAACGTCGCCATGAGCTACGCTGTTCAGCTCTGCGCCGACTGCACCGGAAAACTCGGATGCGTCAGGCTTGTTGGTGACGATCTTGATCGTGCCCGCCATGGAGGAGGCACCATAGAGCGTGCCTTGCGGTCCAGCGAGCGCTTCCACCCGCGCAATGTCAAAGGCATGAATGTCGAGTGCACCCTGGATCGTGGTGATCGGCATTTCATCAAGATAGGTGCCCACAGTGGGGAGCGACGCCGAATGGTTGGCATTTTCACCCGATGCCACGCCGCGGAAATAGACTTGGCTGAAACCCGGGCCAGATGTCTGGATCGTCACAGAAGGCAGGAACTTCACGAAATCCTGCATTTCGTTCACTTGCAGCTGATCGAGCTTTTCCGTGCCGATCGCCTGAATGCTCATCGGGACTTTCTGAAGGCTTTCGGAGCGCTTCTGCGCCGTCACGATGATTTCGCCGGTATCCTCTTCGTCAGCTGCCCCCTGCGCCAAAGCCGGACTGGAGACCAGCAAGGTGGTGGAAAGAAGAGCAAGGCGGACCGAGTGACGCGTAAGCAAGTGCAGAATCCCTGTCTATTATGGTTTCGTGACAGTTCGTCTGGCGCGCGTCTCCCCAAACGTCAATCGCGCCGGAGTTGCCCCCGGCGCGATTTCCGTTTCGCTATTGCAGCAATGCAACAATCCTACTGAAACAGTAGGATTAAACAGCTCAGGCTGCGTCGCCTTCTGCTGCCGGGGCCGAAGCCTCGCCTGCATCATCCTGAAGGCCGGGTTCGGCATTCGGATCATAATCTTCGGTGAAGCCGGCCACGTCCTTTTCGAACATGGAGGCCATCACGTCGACGCCCTGGCTTTGCAGATCAGCTTCTTCCGGCGAGCGGGCCACGTTCACCTTGACGGTGACGGAGACTTCCGCGTGCAGAACAACCTTCACGTCATAGACGCCGATCGACTTGATCGGGCGATCCAGAACGATCTGCTGCTTGGTCACCTTCTTGCCTTCGGCTTCCAGCGCGTCGGCAATGTCACGGACCGAAACCGAACCATAAAGCTGGCCAGTGTTGGATGCCTGACGGATCAGCGTGACGGACGCGCCGTCAATATCGCCCGAAGCCTTCTTGGCGTCTTCACGCTTCGTGTCGTTCTCGGCGACGATGCGGGCCTTGTTGGCTTCGAAAACCTTGCGGTTGGCTTCGTTGGCGCGGAGCGCCTTGTTGCGCGGCAACAGGAAGTTGCGGGCGAAACCATCCTTCACGGTGACGACATCACCGATCTGGCCCAGCTTCTCGACGCGTTCGAGCAGGATAACTTGCATGTCTTCGCGCTCCTTACTTCACGAGGTAGGGCAGCAGGCCCAGATGACGGGCGCGCTTGATCGCCTGAGACAGCTCGCGCTGCTTCTTGGCGGAGACGCTGGTGATGCGGCTGGGGACGATCTTGCCACGTTCAGAGACGAAACCCTGAAGCAGTTTGACATCCTTATAGTCAATGCGCGGTGCTTCCTTGCCGGAAAACGGGCAGGACTTGCGGCGGCGGAAAAACGGACGTGCCATGGGTGCTGCTCCTTACGATTCGCTGCTGCTGTCGTCGTCGCGGTCGCGACGCGGCTTGCGCTCGGTCTTGCGCATCATCACGGACGGGCCGGATTCATGCGCATCAATCTTGATCGTCATGTAGCGGATCACGTCTTCGTTGATCTGCGTCTGACGCTCCAGCTCTGCCACAACCGGGCCGGGAGCCGAAAATTCGAGCATCACATAGTGCGCCTTGCGGTTCTTGGCGATCTTGTACGCCAGCGAACGCAGGCCCCAGGTCTCAGTCTTGAGAACCTTGCCACCATTGTCTTCGATGATGCTTGTGGCGGTTGCCGCCAGCGCGTCGACCTGGGCTTGGGCCAGATCCTGACGCGCAAGGAAAACGTGCTCGTACAGAGCCATATTCTCTTGCCTTTTCTATGCCGATCGCTGACGCCGCCCCATGCGAACGCCCCTCCGGCTTTCTTCTGCCCCCGTGAAGGGACGCGGCCCTTTGGCGGAACTTCACCGGAATTGCAACCCCTTCCCTGCAAACCACAATCCCTTGTGGCCATGGCGTGCGACTTCCCCTAAAGGCGGCGCATTCGATTCCTTTGAACACAGGACGTGACTGCCACCATGCGGATCGCCATTGCTTCTGATCACGCTGCGCT
The DNA here is from genome assembly GCA_937870585.1 of uncultured Sphingomonadales bacterium. Lineage (GTDB taxonomy): Bacteria > Pseudomonadota > Alphaproteobacteria > Sphingomonadales > Sphingomonadaceae > Aquisediminimonas. The sequence continues at coordinate 51,848 of CALMZE010000160.1, forward strand.
GGAGCTGAAGGCCACTTTGGCCGATTGGCTGCGCGAAGGCGGCCACGCCGTCGACGATCTTGGTCCGCATGACGGCGCCAGCGTCGATTATCCCGATTATGGGTACAAGCTCGCCGAAGCCGTGGCGTCAGGCGCGGCGGAACGCGGCGTGGCGCTGTGCGGCTCCGGCATTGGCATCTCGATTGCGGTCAATCGCAACCCCAAGGTCCGCTGCGCGCTCGTTTCCGAGCCGCTGTCTGCCAAGCTGTGCCGCGAACATAATGATGCCAACGCGATTGCCATGGGTGCGCGCCTGACCGGCGTGGACATGGCCAAGGCCTGTCTCGACGCCTTTCTGACCACCGATTTCGCAGGCGACCGCCACGTCCGCCGCGTCGACAAACTCACCAACCCACCCACTGCCTGAGGACATATCATGAGCAGCGCCGCCGTCACCAATGACGGGTTTTTCTCCGCAAGCCTCGCCCAAGCCGACCCCGAAATCGCAGGCTGGATCGGCAAGGAACTGGGCCGCCAGCGCGACAAGATCGAGCTGATCGCCTCTGAAAACATCACCAGCCTGGCCGTGCTTCAGGCGGCAGGCTCGATCCTCACCAACAAATATGCCGAAGGTTATCCCGGCAAACGCTATTATGGCGGCTGCGAATATGTCGATGAGATCGAAGCCATCGCCATCGAACGTGCCAAGGCCCTGTTCGGTGCGAACTTCGCCAATGTGCAGCCCAACAGCGGCAGCCAGATGAATCAGGCCGTGTTTCTGGGCCTGCTCCAGCCTGGCGACAGCTTCATGGGGCTGGACCTCGCCGCCGGTGGCCACCTCACGCACGGCTCGCCCGTCAACATGAGCGGCAAATGGTTCAAGCCGGTGCCCTATGGCGTGCGCCGCGAAGACCAGATCATCGACATGGATGAAGTCGCCCGCATTGCGCGCGAGAACAAGCCCAAGCTGATCATCTGCGGCGGCACGGCTTATTCCCGCACATGGGATTGGAAACGCTTCCGCGAGATCGCCGATGAAGTGGGTGCCTATCTCCTCGCGGACATGTCTCACATTTCGGGCCTCGTTGCGGGTGGCGCGCACGCCTCCCCCGTGCCGCACGCGCATGTGACGACCACGACCACGCACAAATCACTGCGCGGCCCGCGCTCCGGCATCATCCTCTCCAACGATGAAGCCATTGCCAAGAAGATGAACAGCGCGATCTTCCCTGGCCTTCAGGGTGGCCCGCTGATGCACATCATCGCCGCCAAGGCGGTCTGCTTCCAGCAGGCGATGCAGCCCGAATTCAAGGCCTATGCCGCGCGCGTGGTGGAGAATGCCAAGGCGCTGGCTGAAAGCGTGAAGGAACAGGGCCTCGATGTCGTCTCTGGCGGCACCGACAACCATCTGATGCTCGTCGATCTGCGGCCGAAACAGGCCAAGGGCAAGCACGCCGAGCACGCGCTCGACCGCGCTTCGATCACCTGCAACAAGAACAACATTCCGTTCGACACGGAAAAGCCCGCTCTCACTTCCGGCCTGCGTCTTGGCACACCGGCTGGTACGACGCGCGGCTTTGGCCCGGAGGAATTCCGCACCATCGGCCGCATGATCGCCGATGTGGTGGAAGGCCTGCGCAAGAATGGCGAAGCCGGAGACGGGCAGATCGAAGCGCGCGTGGCGGAAGAAGTCTCCGCCCTCTGCGCCCGCTTCCCCATCTATCCGACTTTGTGATAGCCACAGGGCTCTGCCGGGGGGAGTAAGGCCATGCGCTGTCCATTTTGTTCGCATCCTGAAACGCAGGTGAAGGATTCGAGGCCCACCGAAGACGGGGCCTCGATCCGGCGGCGGCGTCAGTGCGAGGAATGCGGCGCGCGCTTCACGACCTTTGAACGCATTCAATTGCGCGAAATGACGGTGCTGAAAAGCGAAGGCCGGCGCGAAGCGTTCGAGCGCGAAAAGCTGGAACGCTCCATCGCCATTGCCTGCCGCAAGCGCCCGATCGACCCCGCGCGGATCGACCGGCTCGTCACCGGCCTGCAACGCCGCCTTGAAACGCTGGGCGAGCCCGAAATCACCAGCCAGCAGATCGGCGAACTGGTGATGGACGCACTGCGCGGGCTGGACAGCGTGGCCTATATCCGCTTCGCCAGCGTCTACCGTGATTTCAGCGAGGCGAAGGATTTTGAGGAATTTGCCGGGTCTGTGGTGGAAATGGGGCGGGGGTAGAGCTTTCCATTTTTTCAAAAGCCGTTCCTCCCGAGCACAGTCGAGGGACTGAGGGAACCGCGAAGGCCCAAACAGAACCCGCTCATCCTGAGGAGGGGCTGAGCTTGTCGAAGCCCCGTCTCGAAGGACGCTCACCATGCCATTTCATGCCTATTTGCTTCGATGTTCAGATGGCTCCTATTATGCGGGCCACACGGACCAGTTGGAAGTTCGCGTCCAACAGCATAATTCCGGTTTGATCGCAGGCTATACAAGCAGTCGTATTCCAGTCGAACTGGCCTGGTCCGAGCAATTCATGACGCGGGAAGACGCCTTCACCGCCGAACGGCAGATCAAGGGTTGGTCGCGTGCCAAGAAAGAAGCTTTGATCAGGGGAGATTGGGCCGCGCTGCAACGCTTGGCATCACGATCCACCGTCCTTCGAGACGAAGACCTGTCTTCGACAAGCTCAGCCATGTCTTCTCCTCAGGATGAGCGGAATTTAATGGGCACGCATCCAATGAAAGAACCAATCATCATCCTCGTCCGCCCCCAGCTCGGCGAAAACATTGGCAAGGCCGCGCGGGCCATGCTGAATTTCGGGCTGACCGAGATGCGCCTTGTCGCCCCGCGTGATGGCTGGCCGAACCCGTCTGCGGGGCCTGCCGCATCTGGGGCAGACATTGTGCTGGAGAACGCACAGGTGTTCGACACGCTCGAAGAGGCGATTGCCGATTGTGCGCATGTTTATGCCACCACGGTGCGACGGCGCGATCTGGTGAAGCCCGTCGTCACGCCCGAAGGGGCCGCGCGTGAGATTGTGAGCGCACAAGGCCGCACCGCCATATTGTTCGGGCCAGAGCGTTCGGGGCTGGAGACCGATGACGTTGCCGTCGCACGCAGCATCATCACCGTGCCGATCAACGCCGAATTTGGCTCGCTCAATCTGGCGCAGGCCGTGATCCTCGTTGCCTATGAATGGTCCAAGCATCAGGCGCTCGCTTCGCCCCCGGTTCGCGATCTCGATCCGCCCGCCCCGCAGAGCGAACTGGACGGGCTGATCGCGCATCTGGAAATGATGCTGGACCCCACCGGCTATTTCTTCCCGCCTCACCGCGTGCCAACGACGCGGCGCACCTTGCGCTCCGTGCTGACCAAGCCCGGCTGGAATGCCAATGAAGTCCGCACGCTCAGGGGTGTGCTGTCGGCTCTTCAGAACCCGCGCCCGAAATAGCCGCAGCCTTGCTCAGGCGGCCATAGGCCCAGCCAATCCCGATCAGTGCGCCGCCAAGGCCGAGGAATGAGAAGACGCGCAACAGCCCTTCCAGCTCTGCCGCGTCGCCAAGGAAGACCTTGAGCGTAACGGCGGTCAAAAGTCCCAGTCCAGCAATGCGCAACCAGCTCCATTGCCGCTGGATGCCCAGCCGCAGCCATCCCATGGAGAGCAGCAGCAATCCCAGCGAATAGCCATAGCTCTCGCCGCGCCCGGACCCAGCGCCATCATCCATCGTAGAGCCAGTCGCCAGTTGACGAACGAGCGCGATCACCACAACCAGAGACGCGGCAACCGCACCCTTGCGCAACCACAGCTGAACCCGATCCGGCACATCCTGCTTTGCGCCCGACCACAGCCACGCACAGATCGCCGCAGCATGAAGCACAGCGGCATTAAGAACCGGCAGGCCACCCACATGTTGCGCCACATAAGTCGGATTGAGCCCAATCAGATCAAACCAGATGGCACGCCCCAGCCCAAGCGCCAGCGGGATCGCCACCCAGCGCAGCGCAATCCCGCGTCGTGCCATCAGCCACGCCGTCGCCATGAACAGCTGCGTGATGATCGCGCGCTCAACAAATCCGAATGACAGGAATTGCGCCTCATCGCCAATGTGCAAGGGCTGTTTGAGAGCCCAGTAGAGCAAGGCAGCGGCAAGTATGGCCCCAACACTACCCAGCGCCAACTCGGCTCGGCTGGCCGGGAGACGACGCAGGCTGGCCAATGCGCCGCCGATCAGAAGCAGCGGAATGCCGAGCGTCAGGCCCGTCCGCGTCACGTCGGGCAGCAACCCGAAATGCGCCGTTTCCATGAAAGTCAGCGATTGCAGCAATATCCGCGCCCAAGGCAGAAGCGGAGAGAGGAGCGAGAGGGCCAAAATTCCCACCATCGCCTCCATGCCAAAGCGCGGCAGAGGCAGCGGTCTGCGCGCGGCGATCAATCCGCCTGCCAACGCTGCAACCGCTGCGGGGTGCCAGTCAAACGGCACGATCTGCAAGGCGATCATCACCACGCCGAGCAGCACCGCCCAGCGATAGCCTTCGCCCAATTTGTGGCCGCGCTGGAACCATGCCGTGGCTGCACAAGCGAGCATGGGCAGCACGCTCATAGCGAGAAGCGGCAGGGCATCGGGCATGGGATCAGTCGCCAGTGCCGAGCGAACCAACCGTTGTTCGTCCATCGCAATCTGGACCAACCATGAGAAGCCTGCAAAAGCCGCGGTCGCTGTACTCAGGCGGCGCACAAGAGCATCCTGCGTGGTGCGGCCCCATGCCGAGAGGCCCAGACCCGCCAGCAAGGCCACACAGGCTAACCAGAGATGCGTGAGCGCTTCAGACCCCGCCGCGACGAAGGCGACCGCCGCCAGCGCCGCGCCTCCTGCTCGCGCCAGCCCCGCTTGCCCGCGCGCGCGCCAGCTGAGTGATGCAGCGATGACCGCCACACCGCTCCACAGCCCGGCCCAGCCCATGGCCGTCACTGCATCGTGCTGCGTCACCCATTGCGTGGCGAGTGGCCCGGCAGTGGCCCCCAGCGCAACGCCTGCCCACCATGGCCGCCCCTCTTCCTTCAACCCCAAAGCATGACCCGGCAGGCCAAAGAGCAACGTCATCACCAGCGCAGCGCCCGGTGCCAAAGCGCTGTGGCCATAGCCTGCCATCAGCAGCAACACGCATACCAAAGCCAGTGCCAGTGCCGAGGCAGGCAGCAACTGCACCTGCTTCCAGCCGAGGAACAGGCACGCAGCAGAGAGCAGGCCGTAGAGCATCCAGCCTTGCAGGCTGAACTCCACAAGCGGCGCGAGGATCATCAGTTGGATCAGCCCCGCCGCCATGGGCAGCAACTGGATCACGCGGGTTGCCTTGCCGGTACGCGGAATGGCAATGCTCGCCACAATGGCCACCACCGCAATGAACAGCCCCAGCGCGAGCCCGCCACCCAGTCGGTTGCTGAACAGCAAAGCCGTAGACCAGAGCAGCCCGCCGCCTGTGGCCGCCAACGCAAGCCACATCCAGCCGCGATGAATGGCAAGCGCAAACAGCCCCGCGACCAGCAGGCCGAGATAAATGAGCACGGGCACGATCTGGCCACTGCCGGAGTCCGCAAGAAACGGCGCGGCGAAACCGCCCACCAGCCCCAAGATCGCCGTGGGCGGCCCGTTGCGCAGCGAGAGCCAAAGGGCGACCACTGTGACGGAGGCCATCAGGGCGAAGGCGGTGATCGGGCCAATCAGCCCGTAAAGCTGCCCCGCCATGTAGAGCGTGCCATACAGGCTTGCGATGCCTGCGCCTGCGAGCGCCTGCGGAATGCGCGGATCATCCGCCGTCCGGTTCCAGTAGCGTGAGGCCTCGCTCCCGGCCAGCAGCCCCAGGCCGAACAGGCCTGCAATCTTGGCCCGCACCTCTGGCCCCAACATCCCTGACTCAATCGAATATCGCACCAGGAAGAAGGCAGCGAAAGCGAGCGCAATCGCCCCGATCCAGATGGGCAGCTTGCCGCCGACCAGCGCCTCAAAGCGTTCGCCCAGCGTAAGCGATGGGACCGGTGGTGAAGGGAGCCGCGCCGGTGCGGGTGACAGGTCTGGCTTGGGAGGCAGAACCTCCTCGACATCTTCGCGCGTGCTTGCCCATGGTCCGGCATTGAGAACCACGGCAGGCTTCAGTTTGTCGGGGCGCGGTGCAGGCGGTTCGGGCACGACAATCGGGGGTGCATCACCCTCAGGCTCAGGCGGGAGAATGATCTCAGCCGGGGTCGGTTCGGCCACCGCCACGGGCTCAGCCTGCCTTGGTGCCCGCTCAAGCCGGTCGAGCCGGTCCTGCATATGCTCCATCACGCGGCGCTGGCGCAGCACTTCGGATTGAAGGTTGAGGAGCAATGCGGCCCCTACGCCCGCCACGATGACCACAAATACAAACAGCAACACGCAACTCCCCCAAGCTCAGGCTATGCTGGCAGTATCATCAGATAGGTCAAGACAATTGAAGATGCGTTGCAATCGGCAACCAGACCTGCAACATCTGGCCACAAGTTTGAGGAGACGCACCATGATCCTGTTTGGCAGCCATTTTTCCCCGTTCGTTCGCAAAGTGCTGGTCTACGCCGCTGAAAAAGGCATCGAATTGGAGGTGCGCAATATCGGCCTCGGCTCGCCCGATCCGGACTTCAAGGCGGCCAGCCCGATGGGGAAGATGCCCGCCTTTCAGGACGGGGATTTCCGCATTTCGGATTCGACCGCGATCATCACCTATCTGGAGGCAAAGAACCCCAGCCCGGCCCTGCTGCCCGCCAGCCCGGAAGACCGCGCCCGCGCCGTCTGGTTTGAGGAATTTGCCGATACCGTGATGAGCATGGTGGTGTTCAAATGCTTCTTCAATCGCGTCGTCGCCCCGCTTTTCCTCAAGCAGGAGGGCAATGAGGCGCTGGCGGTGGAAGGCGAAACCAAGGATCTGCCGCCCTTGCTCGACTATCTTGAAACGGTTGTTCCTGATGCAGGCGGCTATCTGTGCGGGGATAGCCTGAGCGTCGCTGATATTTCGGTCGCCACCATGTTCATCAATTATGATCATGCCCAGTGCGCGGTGGACAAGAGCGCCTGGCCGCGCACCTATGCTTGGGTGGAGTCGATCC
>CALMZE010000161.1 GCA_937870585.1 uncultured Sphingomonadales bacterium
ATTGAATCAACCAATCATGCCTCATGCAAGCAATTTAATAGGTCCTGAGCCTAGCAAATGAACTGCTTACCACCCCTAAACACGTTTGTTATCGAACCCTCGATTGCCGATCTTGGAACACCGCAAGCCTCTTGGTAAATCGACTTCGTGAACTCGAAGCTTCCGAATATGGCGCACGTCATCACCACAAAAACAAGATTTTTATCGAAATTGGTCGAATTGGTGCGCGTCAGTTTCCTTGGCAGCGAGGCCACTTTAGCGGCCCAAATCTCTATCGCAATGCATACATTTATGGACAAGGCGAATGTGCTCACCACCTAAATGAAGGCCTTGGCGTAACAATATTTGATATGACCCTTGTAGGTTTTTCTCTCCTCAGCGTGTTCTACCCCGATCCAGCGATTAGAACGGCGACCGACATGCAGCTGCTCCATAAGTTGGGCATTGATCACAACATGCTGTACAAGGTGCTCAAGCGAATTTCATGCCCCTTAACTGAACTTCGGAGCAAGGCTGCCGTGTTGCGCGAAGGCGATGAATCTATTGCCTACAAACCGAGCATTCTAAGGCAATATCCATGCGTGCTTGTCGGCCCGCGAGCACGAACGATGATGTCACCTTTGCCAGATTTGATAATGGATCGTGTGACGAATGGTGTATTCTATGATGTTATTAATGGCGTTGGCCCTGTTAGAAAAGAGATTGGTCGTCGTTTCGAAGAATATTGCATTTCACTTTGTCGTGAAATGCTGACCGGAGTAAAATTTTTACCTGAGTATCGGTACCGTACACGTCTAGGCCCAATTGATTCGCCTGACATCCGTATGCTCAACGACGCAGGTGAGACTTTGCTTGCCATTGAATGCAAGGCAACTCGCATGAGTATAACTGCACGTTTCGGTGAGGTTCCTGAAGAGGATCGCGGATATGAAGAAATTTCCAAGGGCGTCATGCAGCTATGGCGCTATTTTACTCACTGTCGTGCGCAGATCGGATGTGATCGGCTAGCGAATAACGCTCAAGGCATAATATTGACTATGGATGAATGGTTCGCTGGGCGCTCCACGATCATTCCTCAAATTATACAACGGGCAAATGATCTCGCCAATTCAAGTAAGCATATCATCCCTGCGGTTGATCGCATTCCAGTTGCTTTCTGCACGATCTCAGAACTTGAACAAGTTCTATCGACTGCAACAGTCGGATCGTTGATTGAGGCTGTAAAGCTAGGAGCGAGCGAAAAGGTCGGTTGGAATTTTTCGAGCCTCCACCATGAGGCGAAAAGCGAAAAGACCGAACCTAAGGAATACCCTTTTGAGGAAGCTCTCGGAGAATTGCTTCCATGGTGGAGCAGTTTGGGCAACCTGCCAGACGAACAAGTCTAAACTCAGGTTCAAAGTTCGAATTAGCGCGCAGAATGCAAATAAAAAGTACGCACTTTAGGTGAAAACCGTTGGCTTGTTTGGTAAAATCAATTTTCCCTTACATTTCCTACGCAACCCCTCACCCTACCCCAAACACCAGCGGATGCCCCCGCAGCGCCTCATCGCGTGTGAACAGCTTCCGCCCTGTTTCCTGCGCGATGGTGAGCAAAAGTTCGTCGAAGGGGTCACGGTGGGGCATGGGGCTTGTCAGGGCTGCCGCACAATGTGCGGGCAAAAGGGGTTCAACCGACAAGCCCATCTCGGCCAGTGTCGTGAGAAGTTGCGCCGGGTCGATTGGGCCTTTCCTGCCCCCGGTCTGGAAATGGCGGCCCCATTTGATCCGCAACTCCCAGATCGACACGGCTGAAACGCAGAGGTCATTGTCTGGATCAATCAGAACTGAAAACTCCTGCGATCGCAGGCGATCCCGCTCCACCGCGAGCCACAGTGCAAAATGCGTATCGAGCAGAAGCTTCAATCGTCGAGCCCCAGCACCTCGCGGCTGAAGGCCGGATCATCAAATTCGGGCGGCCACAGATCAGCGCCTGTATCAACCCAGCCAATCGACTTGAGATGTGCATCTGCTGCCGCAAAGTTCAGCTTTTGCTTCGGCTTGTGCGGGGGCGTAATCTCCGCCACCACCTTGCCATGCTTGGTAATGGTCACGGTCTCGCCCCGCTCCGCAGCGGCAATCGCGGCAGAGAATTTGGCTTTGGCTTCGCGGATCGACATTTCCATGGGCACGATACTACTGCGTTTCAAATGTGACTACAATTCCGAATTTGTGGTCACGCCCGTCCGCCGCCACGCCACCACAAACAGCAGCAGCAACACGCCGTCGATCATCCCGCCAAAGAACGTCTCTGTCATCCCCATCCTTCCCACGGCCCAGAGCCACAGGCAGGGGATGAAGAAGGCCGCCTTTTCCAGCATGGCGAGCGGCATCAGGGTGCGGAAGCGCGCGGGGTCTCGGCCGATCAGCAGGAAGAGCAGCTGCCAGACGATCGCAGAGCCATAAAAGCCGTAATAAAACTCAGGATGATTGAGCGGTGGCGGGGAGAGCGCGTTGAAGCGGCTTTCCATGAAAAGCCCCGGCACCAGAATCAGCAGGCCATAAATCCCGGCCCCGGTGAAAATCCGCCCTGATAGAGTCATCGCCCATCCCCTTTTTTGAGGGAGCCTAGCGAATCATTGCGCGCGCGCCAAGCACACGCAAACAGGCCGCCGGACCGGGTCCGACGGCTTGCTTTAAACTCAACGCTGAAAAGGGCTTAGCCCTGGCGCGCCTTGAAGCGCTTCTGCGTCTTGTTGATGACGTAGGTGCGACCGCGACGACGAATGACGCGGTTGTCGCGGTGACGGTCCTTGAGGGACTTCAAAGAATTGCGGATCTTCATGATCGCTTGCCTGTCTAAAGTGAATCTGGAAAAGGAAGGCCGCCGCCTAATTGGGGCGGGCAACGAAGTCAAGGCCGGTAGCAGGAGTTTTGCCCGATGACGCGGTTTCCCCTCCCCCTTTTGCTCATACTGGCCACCTCTGGCTGCGTGGCCCCCATCCCCCCCGTGGAAGTGACGCGCTTTCACACCGGGCAGGCCAGCTATCAAGGGCCTGTGGTGATCCGCGCGGTCGAGGGCATCAACGCTGAGTCGCTCGAATTCCGGACCTACGCCATGGCCGTCACCAAGGAGATGGCAGGCGTCGGCCTGATTGATTCGCAGAGCGCAACTTCACCCTGGGTCGCGGAAGTCGGCTTTACGCGCGGCACGCTCAGCGAACGCGTCAAATCGCCGGTCTCAATCGGCATTGGTGGCGGCACGTCGAGCGGCGGCGTGGGAATCGGTGTGGGGACGACGATCCCGGTGGGCAGCGGCTCCATGCGGGAAACGGTCATCACCAAACTCTCCGTCCGCCTGCTCAGCCGTCTGGATGGCAAGCCAGTGTGGGAAGGCCGCGCTGAAACCCAGGCCCCGGCGAGCGCGCCAGCCTCGCAACCGGGCCTTGCCGCAGCCAAACTCGCCAAGGCGCTGTTCATGGGCTTTCCGGGCAAGTCTGGTGAAACCGTGACGGTGCGTTGAACTTTACGCTGCATTGACAGGCCCAGTCTTCGAGCATAGTCTTGTTACATCATAACATTTGGGGAGAGTGGCGCATGACATCCCGTTTCAATCCAGCCCGCTTACTGATCGCTCTATGGGCTGCGCTGCTCGCCCTCTGTGCCACCGCGCCCGTCACCGCCCAAACGGCCTATGGCCCGCGCATCGTCCGTCTGTTCGTGGTGGACCGCGACAGTGGTGAGGAAAAGCCCGTCTATTATCACGACCGGCGCTACTGGATCGCGGGTGAGGAAGGGCGGCGCTACATCCTGCGCATCCAGAACGTCTCCGAAGGCCGCGCGATGGTGGTGCTCTCGGTCGACGGGGTGAATGTGATCAGCGGCAACACCGCCAACTATTCGGATCGCGGCTACATCCTGGAACCCGGTCAGGTGGCGGACATCAAAGGCTGGCGCAAAAGCCAGGAGGAGCTCGCGGTGTTCCGCTTTGCGCCGCTCAGCCAATCCTATGCCGCGCGCACGGGTCGCCCCTCTGATGTGGGTGTGATCGGCATGGCCGTGTTCCGCGAGGCGCGTCGTGTGCCGCCGCCCCCTCCCGTGACGCCGCCGCCTGTTGCAGCCCCGCCAGTGAAGGCCGTGCCAAGGCCGATGCCCGTGCCAGAGCCGATGGCCGCGCCGCAGTCTAACACGGCCCTTCCTATACCCCCTCCTCCGCCACCCGCGCCTCCCCCGCCGCCCGCACCGGTGCCGCCAGCCCGCACGATGAACGAAGCAGCCATGCCGGAGCGCACCAGTGAGCGACTGGGCACCGCGCATGGCGAGATTGAGCGCGATCATTTGACGATCGCAGCCTTCGAAAAGGCCACGAGCACCCCCGAAAGCGTACGCATGATCGAATATGACAGCTATGCCAATCTGGTGGCCGCAGGCGTCATCCCGCATGGACCCAAGCCTCGCAAGACGCCCCGCCCCTTCCCGGCGGAGCGGGGCAATGAAGGCTTTGTCCCCGATCCACCGCAATGATGATTGGCGAGGACGTGGCGTTGGGCTAGCACGTCATCATGACCATGCAGATCAACGCCGCGTTTGACAGCGGCAACATCATCGTCACCGGCGTAGAGGGTGACACGGCCACCCTTGAAATCCGTAAGGATGCCCATTCGGATTTCTACCAATGGTTCCACTTCCGCGTCTCTGGCGCGAAGGGGCGGGCGGTGACGCTCAACATCACCAATTGCGCGGACTCGGCCTATCCCGGTGGCTGGCCAAATTATCGCGCGCGTTTCTCTGATGACCGGCAGGATTGGCGCTGTGCAGAGACCAGCTATGCCGATGGCGTGCTGACCATCACCCACACGCCCGCGCAGGATGCCGTGTGGTTCGCCTATTTCGCGCCCTATTCGATGGAGCGGCACCATGATCTGGTGCAGCGCATCGCCGCCTGTCCGGGCGTCTCTCTGGTGGAGCTGGGGCGCAGCATCGAAGGCCAGCCGATGGATTGCCTGCGCATGGGCACCGGCCCCAAACAGGTCTGGCTCTATGCGCGCCAGCATCCCGGCGAAAGCATGGCCGAATGGTGGATGGAAGGCGCGCTCGACTGGCTGACCAGCGGCGACGATACCGCGCTGCGCCTGCGTGACAAGGCAACGCTCCACATCGTCCCCAACATGAACCCGGACGGGTCTTGCAGAGGCCATCTGCGCACCAATGCAGCGGGCGTTAACCTCAACCGCGAATGGGCGACGCCATCGGCTGAGAAGAGCCCGGAAGTGCTGTGCGTACGCAATGCGATGGACCAGACCGGCGTGCATTGGGCAATGGACGTGCATGGCGATGAAGCCATCCCCGCCAACTTCATTGCAGGGTTCGAAGGCATCCCCAACTGGACCGCAGATCAGGGCAACCGCTTCTACGCCTTCCGCAATGCGCTCGCCGCTGCCACGCCCGATTTCCAGACCAAGCTCGGCTATCCCGCGAGCGCGCCGGGCAAGGCCAATCTCACCATGTCCACCAACCAACTCGCCAACCGCTTCGCGCATCTGGGCTGTGTGGGGATGACGCTGGAAATGCCGTTCAAGGATCATGATCCCAATCCGGATGCCACGCGGGCATGGAGTCCGGAGCGGTGCAAGGCGTTGGCGGTTGCGTGCCTGACGGTGATGGAGGGGATGGTTTGATGCGTAAGACGCTTATGGCTTTGATGGCACTGACAATCCCCACCCTCGCTCATGCGCAGGGGGCTGCTCCGGGTCAGCTCGGCAAGACCTGGTATGACAAAAAGGGGTTCACGCAACTCGCTCAGATCGGTGTCAATCTGGGCGAGCCATCCGCGCTCGACCCTGGCATCTTCAGGGAAGTGGCGTTCGATTGGCGGACTTCCAAAACCAATGTCGGCCTCTATCCGCCCGCCGCCTATGCCAAGCGGCAGACTGGTGAGGTCGGGGTCGCGCTCTCGATTACAGATGCGGGGCTGATTTCGGCCTGCACCATGAACAAATCGAGCGGCGTGACCGCATTGGATGCCCATGCCTGCCCCCATCTCATGGCCAAAGCCCGGTTCGTACCCCGCATGAACAGGGATGGGCGCAATGTCCCAGCGACGATCAATGCAACGGTCGACTATTCGCTGGTCCTGATGATGCAGACGCTGGCAAGCGGCCCGCAGCCCGAACCGCCGCCCCGTGCGCAACCCTCCGCCGAGATCAGCTTCGCCACATTTGGCATAGCGCCGGGCACGGCCAAACCGCCTGAGGCCAGCTACATCAGCTATCGGCTGGCCGTTGATGAGATGGGCGTGCCAAAGGCGTGTCTGGTCAGAGAAACCACCGGCAGCAATGCCATAGACAAGCAGGTGTGCGACGGCCTGCTCGCCAATGCCCGCTTCAAGCCAGCCAAGCGCAAGGACGGCACCGCCGTGGCATCCGAATATTGGGGCGGGGCTTATTGGCCTTGAGGCCGCTCAGCGCCTGAACTGGTTGAGCACCTCATAGGCCATCACGGCGCACGCCATGGCGGCGTTCAAGCTATCCGCGCGTCCTTGCATCGGCATTTTGACGAGCGTGTCACACGCCGCTTCATAGTCGGCTGGCATCCCCTGCGATTCATTGCCGATCAGGATGAAGGCTGGCCGGGTATAGGCCGGGTCTTGATAGTCGTGCATGGTGTTGAGACTAGTACCGATCAGCTCGCCAGGGCCAGCGCGCAGCCAGTGGATAAAGTCATCCCATTCCGCGCGAACTATCGCCTGCGTGAACACCGCGCCCATGCTGGCGCGCACGGCCTCCACAGAGAAGGCATCGGTGCAATCGCCCACCAGAATGAGCCCCCCTGCCCCCACGGCGTCTCCGGTGCGCAGGATCGTGCCCAGATTGCCGGGATCGCGCAGTCGCTCTGCCACCAGCCAGATGTCTGCGGTGCTGCGATCGAGCGCGTCAAGCGGCGTCCAATGGTCGCGATAGACGCCCAGCACGGTCTGCGGGTTCTCCTTGCCCGAGATTTTGGCGAGTATGTCCGGCGTGGTCAGGAACACCTCTCCGCCCGCAGCCTCAGTCTGCGCGGCCAGTTCCTGCGCCAGCGGGTGCGGCGTAGCTTTGCCATTCATCCAGATCGCTTCAGGCAGATGCCCCGCGTCGCGCGCTTCGGTGAGGATGCGCAGCCCTTCAGCCAGAAAACGCTGTTCGGCCCGCCGCCCCTTCTTGTCGCGCAGCGAGCGGACCCGCTTGACCTGCGGGTTGGAATAGCCGGTAATTTCGATGGACAGGGTCAGTCCTCGCCAAACTTGGCTTCGACCAGTTCGGCCAGCTGCCGCACGGCTTCATCAGCTCCCTCACCATCGGCGCGGATGGTGATGCTGTCTCCCATCGCGGCGCCGAGCATCATCAATCCCATGATCGACGTGGCGACGACTTCATTGCCATCTTTGGAGACATGGACGGTGGCCGAAAGCCCGCTGGCGAGCGTGACGAATTTGGCGCTAGCACGCGCGTGCAGACCGCGCTTGTTCGGAATGGTGACGGTTTGCGAAACCTCGCTCATGCAGCAGCCTCCCCCAAGACTTCGGACGCAACGGTGATATATTTGCGACCCGCTTCGCGCGCGGCAGCCACAGCGGCGACCACGCCCATCGTCTTGCGCGCGCTTGCCAGCCGGATCAGCATCGGCAGGTTGATGCCCGCAATCACTTCAACATGCCCGGTTTGCAGCAAAGAGATCGCCAGATTGGAGGGCGTGCCGCCGAACAAATCAGTCAGAACAACAACGCCGGCGCCCCCATTTACCGCAGCAATTGCGGCGGCAATGTCTGCCCGGCGCAATTCCATGTCATCTTCCGGACCAATGCAGATGGCACGAACGGCATCTTGCGGGCCGACGACATGTTCCATGGCTGTGACGAATTCGGTGGCCAACTCGCCATGCGTTACCAATACCAGCCCGATCATTGCAGCTCCGTCTTGTCGGTCCGTCCGGGTGCTTCTCCCGAATCGGCTTGCGTTCCAGCCTCGCCAATGTCCCTGTGTGCAAGGGTGGGCGAATAGCCTGATTCCCTGAGTTTTCCGGCCATGCGCTCAGCAACATGAACGGATCGATGGCGCCCGCCCGTACACCCAAATGCAATGGTTAGATAGGCCTTTCCTTCGGCGTGATAGCGCGGGATCAGCATCAGGATCAGATCCTCGATCCGCTGCATCGCTTCGGCATAGGCCGGGTCTGCAGAGATATAGGCACCGATCACGCCATCGAGCCCGGTCAGCGGACGAAAGTCCAAATCCCAGTGCGGATTGCGCAAGAACCGGACATCGAACACCAGATCTGCATTGCGAGGAATACCCCGCGCAAAGCCGAACGACATGACCGAAAGGACCGTCTCCACCCCTTCGCTTTCGGCAAAACGGTTGCGCAATTCCAACTTGAGATCATTGGAAGACGTGGACGTTGTATCGATCACATGATCTGCGCCACGACGCAGCGGGGCAAGCAGTTCACGCTCCCGGGCGATGCCATCCGACGCAGGCCGGTCGGGCGCAAGCGGATGGCGGCGACGCGTTTCGGAATAACGGCGCTCCAGTTCAGCGCCGCTGCAATCAAGAAACAGCGTTGCGACCTGCCCTTCGCCCGCATCGCGCATCTGCCCGATGCGTTCGATAATCGCATCTGCATCAAAGCCGCGCGTGCGCGTGTCAATGCCAAGCGCGAACGGGCGCGGCGCACTGACGCCAGCGGCAAGGCTGGTGTCGAGCAGGCGGTCGAGCAACGAAAAAGGCAGATTGTCGACGACTTCCCAGCCAATATCTTCAAGCGTCTTGAGCGCCGTCGATTTGCCGGCCCCGGACAGTCCGGTAACCAGCAAAATGCGGCGGGGACGCAGTTCGGCGCTCATGATGAAATGTCCGCCAGCGCAAAATCGGCCCTGAGGGGGGGCGGCGCATGGGACGCAACAAGGGCCACCAACGGCAGGTCTTGACCGGCCAAAGTCAGCGCACGAGGCTCCAGCGGAAATCGCTCCACCGCCGCACCCAGTTCGATTGCCACAGCCAGCGGCACATCCGCCTCCCATTCCATTGCGCGAATGCCCAGCCCGCGCACCTCAACCATTCCCTGAATAGTCTTGGGCGGGCTTGCCAGCAACCGCCCATTTTCAAGCCTGACATGGGTTTGATCATCGCTCACCAGCCGTGCCCCGCGATCAATCAACCGCAACGCCAGATCGGATTTGCCACTGCCTGAAGGGCCAATGATCAGAATGGCCCGCCCCTTGATCGCCACGCAGCTGGCATGAACCAATTGGCCTTCAGCCATCAGACGCACTGCCGATGATGGGGACGCTGATCAGCATCCGCGTGCCGCGCCCTTCCGGCCCATCTTCCACGCGAATAGTGCCGCCATGGGCTTCCACAATGGCGCGCGCGATGGCGAGGCCCAGGCCGCTATGCTGGCCAAATTCGCTCTCCGGCCGGTTGGAATGGAAGCGGTCAAACACGGCCTCCCGCAGATGTGACGGAATGCCGGGTCCATCATCATCCACGGCAATGAGCGCCTGTCCGTGCGAGGCCGTCGCGCCGATCCGCACCACGCCACCAGCGGGCGTGAAGGACAGCGCGTTATCGAGCAGATTGTCGATCACACGAGACAATTGCCCGCTATCTCCATGCACCCGCACGGTGCCATCGGCGGGGCGGGCGAAGGCAATCGCTGCGGGGTCGTCCAGACGCTCTGCACGGTGCTGGATCAGGCGCGTGATGAGCTGGCCCACATCCACCGTTTCGAACCGGATGCGCCCAATGCGCGCATCAATGCGCGACAGATCTGAAATATCAGTGATCAGCCGGTCCATCCGCCGCACATCATCGTTCACGATGTCGAGCAGCAAGGCGCGCTGTTCCGGCTGGGAAACCCGCCCAAGCGATTCCACCGCCGACCGGAGCGAGGCAAGCGGGTTCTTGAGTTCATGCGCCACATCTGCCGCAAAGGCTTCAATCGCATCGATGCGTGCGCGCAAGGCGTGCGTCATGTCAGACACGGCCCGGGCAAGCGTACCAATCTCATCCCGGCGGGAAGGCAGGCGCGGCACGATCACTTCACGCGCCTGACCATAGCGCACTTCGTTCGCCGCCAGCGCCAGCACGCGCAAGGGCCGGGCAATGGTGCGTGCCAGAAACAGCGAGAGCAGAACGGAAACCAAAGCCGTCAGCCCCACGGCATAGCCCAAGGTCGTCCGCTCAGAGCGCACAAGGCGGCGAATATCGCGGGCATTGCGATCCATTACGAGAGCGAGATTGGCATCACTCACCAATGGCTGCTTCACCGAAATCATGTGAGACCGGTCCGCCATCAGCGAAAGGAGCGGCTCATTCATCTGCAATCGCGCTGTTTCACCATAGCCGGGGAATGCAGGCGGCACAGTGGCATCCACCACAACGTCGATCGCTTCATCAAGCCAGCGGGCCGCCCGCCTTTGCCAGCTCTGTTCCTTGACCGGATCGACCATATGGCGGCGTGCGCCGTGTTGCCAGCTGTCGAATATCACCTGCCCATCTGTCCGCACCAGGCGCAGCCGCACGCGATCCGTATCGTCCGGGCGGCTGATGAGGCCTTCACGCATATCGGAGGAGCTCGGTGTGATCGCGGCGGCCAGCAGGCGCGCTTCATTCCCTGTCTGCGTGACGCGTTCCCCGATCAGGCGCGAACGAAAGCCATCCAGATAGAAAAAGCTGCCTGCCAGCAGTGCGAGCGGCAGGATGTTCACGGCAAGGATGCGTACTGCCAGCGGGATTCGGCCGGACCAGCGCAGCACCAGGCTACGCGGTTCAGGCGGCATTGAAGCGATAGCCGGCCCCATAGAGCGTATCGATGGAATCGAACTGCGGATCAACCTGCCGGAATTTGCGGCGGATGCGCTTGATATGGCTGTCTATGGTGCGGTCATCCACATAGACATCTTCCTGATAGGCCGCATCCATCAGCTGATTGCGGCTTTTGACCACATCGGGCCGTTGCGCCAGCGCCTCAAGGATCATGAATTCGGTAACAGTGAGCGCCACATCGGCTCCGCCCCAGCGGACGCGATGGCTGTCCGGGATCATTTCCAGCTTGCCGCGCACCAGATGTGCATCGCTCGCGGACGTATCACCATCAACCTCGGTCTTGAGCGAACGGCGCAGGATGGCTCGGATGCGCGCCACCAGCAGCCGCTGCGAAAAGGGCTTGGCGATATAATCGTCCGCGCCTTCGGCCAGGCCCAGTTCCTCATCCAGCTCATCATCCTTGGAGGTGAGGAAAATGACCGGCATCGCCGATTTTTCCCGCAGGCGGCGCAGCAAGGTCAGCCCATCCATGCGCGGCATCTTGATGTCGAACACGCCCAGATCGGCCGGATTGTCAGACAAGGCGCGCAGGGCGGCCTCGCCATCGGCATATACGCGCGTCTGGAAGCCTTCGGCCTGAAGCCCGATTGAAACCGATGTCAGGATATTGCGATCATCATCGACCAGCGCAATCGTTGCAGGAGGCGCAGCGTCAAGGGGCGTTGAAACCGTCATGCACGCGGGATAGTGCCCGCCTGCCCAATGGGCAAGAGGGCGGCAGCCTTATGCTGCGCGGCGCAACAATCCGCCTGCCCGCGTGCGCCTGCTCCCCAGCAAACGGATGGCCTCGTTCCGGCTCACTGGCTTTGAGTGGAAAAAGCCCTGAACATTATGGCATCCGGCTTCGGAAATGCGCTGATTCTGGCTGGCGGTTTCCACCCCTTCCGCAATCACATTCATGCCAAGGCTGCTGCCCAACCCAACAATGGCTTGCAGGATGTGAAACGCCTGCGGATCCCGATCAATATTGCGCACAAACGAGCGGTCGATCTTGATCGCATCAAATTCAAAACGCCTCAGATAGCTGAGGCTGGAATAGCCCGTGCCGAAATCATCGAGCGCAATGCGGAATCCCAGCGCGCGCAGGCTCGACAGAATGGACAAGACCTTCGCGCTATGGTCCAGAAGTACGCCTTCTGTAATTTCGAAGGTGATCTTGCGCGGGTCGACCAGACGGTTGTTCACCATTTCAGTCACGCGCCCGAGAAAGTCCGAATGCGTGATTTCAACCGGAGACAGGTTGATCGCGGTGCGCACTGAAGGCCAGTTGCGCTGATCATCGAACACACGTTCCATGATCCAGCAGCCCAGCGTCCGCATCTGGCCGGTTTGTTCGGCAATGGGCACAAAAATGTCTGGCGCAATCACGCCCAGGCGCGGATGGTTCCAGCGCACCAGCGCTTCAAGGCTCGAAATCTGCCCGGTCCGCGCGGAGTAGATGGGCTGATAAACCATCTCCAGCTGATTTTCGAATATCGCGCGGCGCAAATCGAGTTCTATTTCACGCCGGGCTCTCAGATTTTCATCCATGTCGGGCGTAAAGGCCCGCCACCGCCCACGCCCACGCGCCTTGGCCTGATAAAGCGCAATGTCAGCATTACGCAGCAGTTCGCCAGCAGTTGCGCCATGATCTGGAGACCAGGCGATGCCGCACGAAGCCGTCACGTCCAGTTCATTGCCCATCACAGTGAAGGGCACCTGGAACGCCGCCATGACAGTGGCCCCCATTTGGCTGATCACGCCAGCGCGGCGATCTTGCCGCCGCATGATCACAAACTCATCGCCACCGAAACGGGCAAGCATATCTGACGGTTCAAGGACCAGCCGCAACCGCTCCGCCGCCAGACAGATCAGATCATCGCCCGCCTGATGGCCCAAAGTGTCGTTCACGTCCTTGAAGCGATCAATATCGATATAGGCGATGATGATGCCTTCGCCCTCACTCGATGCTGCGAGCTCATGAAGCTGGAGGGTCAGCGCCTGATGGAAATTGGTGCGGTTGGGCAGATCAGACATGGGATCATGCAGCGCGATATGCACAGCCTGCGCCTGACTGGCAGACAATTCCCGCGCCGTCAGCCGCACGCGCCTGATGATCATCGCCACCAGCAGCATCGCCGCCATGCAGTAAGCGATGAGCGCGATGAGCAGCGGGCTCGTCGCCTTGATAATGGCCGCGCCGGGCCGCCGCGGCGTCCAGACAAGATAGCCGAGCTGGCGTTTGTGCCGCGTCGTCAGGATCGGCACAAACGCCTGGTTGGCGCTTGTGGGCTGTTCATGGCGAATTTCCAAACCTTCGAGTTGAAGCATCTCCTGCATCCGCGCAAGCAACGTGGAATCGACAGGGCGAACCGAAATCAGGAAATGGGGCGTTTTGGCGAGCAGTGCATATTGCGTGTCGGGGATGATCGAGGTCGCAGCGAGCAAGGCAGGCTTGCCCTCGAAGGAAATCAATCGCCCGGCCCAGCGCGCAATCGGCCGCCCATTGGCTGCGGCAGGCCAGCGCGTATCCTGAAGCGTCAAGAAGATTGAAGGCGCATCAAGCACGGAGCCATTGGTGTTGATCTCTTCAACAAGCGTTGGCATTTCAGCCTGAAGCGCAGAGGTTCCAGACAAATCGGATCGCTTGCCCTCGCGCCAGGCGGCAATGGGCACCCCGTCAGGGCGGACGAGAAACAACCGTCCATGATGGAAGTTTGACCAGAGATAATTGCCAAAATAGGTATCCGCCCAGGCCAGATCATTTCCTGTTCCAACCGCCTTGAACGCATCGTCCCAGGAAACCTGCGCCTTTTGCTCCTGCGCCAGCTGGAATTGAGCATTTTCCAGATAATTGAGAACGAGGCGAGATTTATCCTGCTGGTCGAGAGCGTCGGCCAGCCGGGAGGATGACATGAACCCGTTGATGAGCGCCGCAGACAGAATCAGGAGCGTCAGCAAGATGCTGCCGATCAGCCAGTTGATCCCTGGCCCCCATCCCTTCACGCGAAACCCCAAACGCATACGGTCTACCCTGCTCGCCCTGTCTGCCCGCTCCCCCATGGCAGACGCACATGGCAGGTGATGCTCTAGCATGGTCGGTCTTGATGATTGGTAAATCTCAGCTTCACCTGAAATGCAGTCAGACCTTGGCCTTGCCACCAATAAAATTGCCCCTGAGATTTGACGCATCCCCCCTCAAACTCTATGCGCGCTCGCGACTCTTGAGCGGTAAACCGCTCTGCTGCCATTGCACAAACAGGAGAAACAACCGTGGCAACCACTCCTTTCCATCCGCTCGAAAAGCAGGGCATTTCCGTGAAAGCGCAGGTTCACTGGAACCTTGGCACCGCCCCGCTGGTGGAACAGGCCATTGCGCGCGGCGAAGGCCTGCTGGCCGCAGAAGGGCCGCTGGTTGTCAAAACCGGCGCGCACACGGGGCGCTCCGCCAAGGACAAGTTCATCGTCCGTGACGCTGAAACCGAAAACACGGTGTGGTGGGGCAAGACCAACGTTCCGATGGACCCCGCACATTTTGCCAATCTGAAGGAAGATTTCCTGAAGGCGCTGGGTGAGAAGGACACGCTGTTCGTGGCCGATCTGTTCGGCGGTTCGCAGGCGGAACACCGCGTCAATGTCCGTGTGATCAACGAAAAGGCGTGGCACAATCTGTTCATCCGCACGCTGCTCGTGCGCCCCGAAGCGGCTGATCTGGCGAGCTTCGTACCTGAATATACGATCATCGATCTGCCGAGCTTCGTCGCTGATCCCGCGCGCCATGGCTGCCGTGGCGAAACGGTGATCGCGGTCAACTTCTCTGAAAAGCTGATCCTAATCGGCGGCACGGCTTATGCCGGTGAAATGAAGAAGTCGGTGTTCGGCATTCTCAACTATCTGCTGCCGGTCAAGGGCGTGATGCCGATGCACTGCTCGGCCAATATCGGCCCCAATGGCGACACGGCGGTGTTCTTCGGCCTGTCCGGCACCGGCAAGACCACGCTCTCTGCCGACGCGTCGCGCACGCTGATCGGCGATGACGAACATGGCTGGTCAGACACGGCGGTCTTCAACTTTGAAGGCGGCTGCTACGCCAAGATGATCCGCCTCTCGGCAGAAGCCGAACCGGAAATTTTCGCGACGACCAAGCGCTTCGGCACTGTTCTCGAAAACGTCGTGATCGATCCCGAAACGCGTCAGCTTGATCTGGACGACAACAGCCTGGCTGAAAACAGCCGCGGTTCCTATCCGATCAACTTCATCCCGAACGCGTCGAAGGACAATCTCGGCCCGGTGCCGCAGAACATCATCTTCCTGACTGCAGACGCCTATGGCGTTCTCCCCCCGATCGCGCGCCTCACGGCGGAACAGGCGATGTATCACTTCCTCTCGGGCTACACCGCCCGCGTGGCCGGCACCGAAATCGGCGTGACCGAACCGGAAGCGACCTTCTCCACTTGCTTTGGCGCACCCTTCATGCCGCGCCACCCGAGCGTCTATGGCAATCTGCTCAAGGAGCGCATTGCAAAGGGCGGCGTGAAGTGCTGGCTGGTCAACACCGGCTGGACCGGCGGCATGGCGACGATGGACGGCATCAGCCGTATGCCGATCAAGGCGACCCGCGCGCTGCTCAACGCTGCGCTTGATGGCAGCCTGAACAATGCCGAGTTCAAGATTGATCCGAACTTCGGCTTTGAAGTTCCGGTGGCGGTTGCAGGCGTGGACAGCAAGATCCTCGATCCGCGCGGAGCTTGGGCCGATCCGGCTGCCTATGACAAGACCGCCAAGACGCTGGTCAGCCAGTTCATCGAGAATTTCGCGCAGTTCGCGGACCATGTTGATGACGCAGTGAACGCAGCGGCCCCCAAGGCTGCCTGAGCGCTTCGGCACTAAACACGAAAAAGGGCCGGTGCGGGGATGCTCGCACCGGCCTTTTTTGTTGTCTTCTCAACATCACCGTTCGTGTCGAGCGCCCGACTTTACCGCGCCAGCCCAGCCTTCATCCGCAATCCCTGCCACAGCGCCGTCAGCCGAGCCGTCTCTCCACTCTCGCGGTAGAGCATCATCAGCAGGCCGATGGGCATCACCGGCATCAGGTTGATCAGCCGCGTTTCAGACAGCATCTGCGCGAAGCAATAGAAGGAGGCGGCATAAAGGATCGCCAAGCCCTTCTCATTGAGCCCGCGCGTCACCGCCCAGGCAACGCCTGCGATCAGCATCGGCTGATCATACATATACATATAGGGGCTGGTGAGCATCGTCGCGGTGACGAGGGCTGCCGTGCGGAACAGCGGATCGCTTTCCCGGCTCCAGACCCGCCAGACGATCCACACGCCCGCCAGCGCCACTGTGCCATGCACCAGCGCCGCTGGAAGCGAAGGTATACCGACCATCCGCATCGAGGCGAAGACGGTCGCAATCTTGTACCAGCCAACCTGCCCGCCCGCCGTCAACTGGCCGTAAAGCGGGAGGATATCGAAAAAGCCCTGCCATGCGGGCCAGCCGAACACGGCAAGCGACGCGAGCGAAAGCGAAACCGCGCTCACAGCCGCCCCGGCAAACGCCTTCCATTCGCGCGCGGCAATCAGCGCGAGCGGGATGAGCACCGCTATTTGCGGCTTCATGGCAAGGCAGCCAAACATCAATCCAGCGACGAACGGGCGCTCCTTGATCTGCCCCATCGCGGCGATCAGCAGCGCGGCGGTAAACAGGCCGTTCTGCCCCACCATGCCGCACAACAGGATCGGCGGCAGCGCGAGCGCGAGCGTTTCAAACCCCCGCAGATTGCGCTTCACGGCATAAAAATAGGCCCCCAAAGACAGTCCAATCCAGATGGTTGCCGCCAGCGGATAGGGCAGCGCGCCAAAGGGCCAGATCAGGAAGAAGAAGGGCGGCGGATAGGGAAAGGGCATCTGCCCATCAAAGGTAGAGGCCTGCGCCTCGATGCTCCGGTGCAGCACGACATCATAAGCCCCCGGCAGATTGCCCATCAGCGACAGTTTGGACGCCGCCCAGAAGCTGATGAAATCCATGCCCCATGGCTTGATGGCGTTCTTGAACACCGCAATCGCGATCATCGCGAGGATGGCAATCGCCAGCATCCGCCAGCGGTGCGAGAAAATGGGGGGAGCCTGATCCAACATGCTCCCCGCTTTATCGCGAACCTGTTAACCCCTTGTTACCCATGAGGCGGAAGGGTCACAGCGACTTCATATATTCCAGCAGCGCCAGGCGGTCTGCCTCGGAAAGCCCGGACACACCATAATCATGGCCCTCATTGCCATTGCCATCGACGCTCTTGCCGTCCGCGCCAACCGCAACAAACTCCCACGCGCGGCCAGAGGCAGGCTTGGTGGACCAGACATAGCCGACCTTTGAGACATCATAATCGCGCGAGCCGAGCCAGAAGCTCTTGGGGCGCTGCGCAGGCGGGAGCAGCAGGTGATAGAGCGTCGGCACCGAGCCATTGTGGAGATAGGGCGCTGTCGCCCAGATGCCATCGAGCGGACGCGCCTTGTATCCCAGCAGATCCTTTACCGCATTCCACCGCGCCAATTCATCGGGCTGGGTCGGCGGGCCGCCGGTGCAGAAGGCGAGCCGCGAATCCCGCTTGGATCGCGTGGTCATGGTGGTGAAATCCCCCGCGATCCGCGTCTTGGCACGGGCATCCAGCCCCAACCAGGTTTCAACCGCGCCCTTGATGATCTCCCCCTTTTGATCGACCAGCGAGCCAATCACGGTGGTGCCAAGCTGAGACGCGAGCGGGGCTGTATCTCCCAGCAACTCTTTCTTGCCCAGGAAACCGCGCGGCGTCCCCTGCAACACGCCGGTCTTGGCCTCATAGGTGGCGGCGTTGCAGGCCATCCATGGGTCGGTCAGGTCCGGCCCCATGTCGCGCAGGTATGACATCCGCTCAATGCCCTGCTCCTTGGTGCGCTTGCCCTCCGTCTCCCATTTATCCTTGGGCAAATGGCAGGATGCGCATTTCTGATCGAACAATTCATCGCCGCGCTGGCGCAGTGTTTCATTGATCGCAGGGAAAGCCGCGGGCCAAGCCGGCGGTTTCAGCTTGGTCAGATGATCTTCGATCCAGATCAGATTCTGCGTCATCACCGATGATTTATAGCCCTTGGGCAGCAGGCCCGGGTTCGCCTCGCGCTGGTGCGTCAGCACTTCGCCGAACACCCCGATCACTTCACCCGCATTGCGGCCAAGCGCGCCATAATCAAACTCGCCACCCGGCCCCTTGATGGGTTCGTTCTTGACGACGCCATTCCATTGCACGCGCACCTGTTTGGAAATGTTCCACAGGAAGGGGTAGGAAACCGGCGCGTTGGACGCGTTGGTCATCTGCGGGTTGGCCTGATTGTAGAGCGCCACCTTGTTGAAGATATGGCCAAAGGCATCAACGCGCGCGAAGCCATATCGCAGCGGCGTTTCGTTCTGGCGATCCACCTTCTTTTCCCACGCGTCAAAGTTGCCGAGCGCGGTCTTGAGCAGGGTGCGATTTTCCGGCGTATCCTTGCCCGCCAGCACCTTGGCTGCAAAACGGCCAAAGCGTGCATCATCCGCCAATGTCTGCGCCACGGCCAGATCCATCGCTTCGACAAAGGCCTGATAATCGCCCAGACTCGGCCCGCCATCGATGCGGATCGCCTGCCCCTGATAACTGACTTCGCCCGTGTGGCAGGCGGCGCAATTCATGCCGATCCAGATTTCGGCATTGTCCTTGTCGCCCTTTTGCCCGGCATACCAGCGCAGGCCCGTCACCTTGAAATCCGCGTCTGCCTGCCGATCGAGCGCGAAGCCGGTGGGCACCGGATATTTCGCCCCTGCGCGCGGCGGCAAATAGCCGAACGATTCGATATAGGCCGGATCAGAAAAAGATGCGGTGCCATCGGGCTGTTCCAGCGCAGACCACCACGCATAGGGCATCATGCGAGAGCCCTGCGAGACATCATACCAGTCGGCGCGATCCTTCTCGCTCCACCCTTGCGGCCCTTCGCCGTCCTTGGTGCAGCCCGAGAGCAGCGCAACGCCGCACAGAGATGCCAGCAGCGAAAAACGATGGATTGCACGCAAACGGATCATGAGCTCCTCCTCCAAGCTGTGCAGACAGCAATATTTGACCCGTGCGATTTTCTTGTTTGCGTGATCCTTTCACACAGACGCAGAGAAGGCAAGCCGATCAATATGTTGAAGGATTGCATGGCTTGACTTGCACTCCATTCGCCCGGATATTTCGGGATCAAACATCCCCGCCGCGCGGCTCAGGCACCGGCTCATGGAGAGCGGATGAATTGGAGGCAGGATTTTCCATCGGTCTTGTTCTGGGCTGGAGCCTGATGCTCCGGCACGCCTCCCGCTTTCATATGATCATCAGGGCGCTGCTCGCCGCATCCGTGCCTTTCCTTGTCAACGCGCGGCACGCGGATGCTGGCATTCCTGCAGCATGGGGGCTTGCTGCGGGCATTCTGGCGCACAGCCTCTTCCTCTTGGCACTCAGGCAAAGGAGCATGGACCATGGATAGCGTGGCAGAATATGGAGCGTTTGGATTCGGGCTCGTGCTCGGCTGGTTCCTCTACATGGTCAACCGCTACCGCAAAGGAGACATGGCACTGGGCGATCTCACAACAGTGCTGGGTGCGGTCGGCGGGGCTGCCGTGACAACCCTGTTTGGAGACGCCAAGGGCGATCTGTTTGGAGCTTACGGGATGGGGCTTGCCACCGGCTTTTTCGGCTATTTCCTGGTGCTCGTCATTCTGGTTGCGGCGTCTGCCAATTTCAGCGCGGACTTTTTTCTGGATGGCCGCCGCAAGCGCCCGGCTTCGGATGAATATATTCCTGAAGGCACACGCCAGTCCGGGCTCGGCATGGATGAAGGCACGGGCGGGCATAAGGGCTGACGCAGATGTGCCGCAATCCTGATCATCTGCTGACCAGCAAGGACAGCTTCACAGCCTATATCAAGATGACGGGCAAGCCGTGGCGCAAGATCACCTGCGCGGATGTGAACGGGCGCGCCGTCTATCAGGGCTGCATCATTCTCGGCAAAACCGCAGATTTGAAGAAGGCGGCTGCGGATTTCGAAAAGATGCTGCGCGATCATCCCGCGCTGCTCACCGATGCGCGGATGGAATTGCAGGGGCCAGCCATTGCGGGCAAACAGTTCCGCTGGAAGGACGGGATCATCCCCTATTACCTCCCCGCCGATTTTCCCGCGCCAGAACGCGTTCACAAGGCCATGGACCATTGGCACGAGCATACCCGCATCCGCTTCGTCAAACAGACCAAGGAGCCTGACTATATCGTCTTCTCCGTCTCTGATTTTGGCTGCGCGTCGGCCATTGGCAGGCGGTCGGACGCGCAGGACGTGCTGCTGGGGGCTGACTGCGGCGTGGGCAACATCATCCACGAACTCGGCCATAGCGTTGGCCTGTGGCACGAACAGGCGCGCGAGGATCGCGACAAATATGTTGAAGTGCTGTGGGACAATATCGATCAGGACAGCTGGTTCAATTATGAGCAGAATGTCGATGATTTCGACGATTTCGGCCCACCTTATGATTTCGGATCGATCATGCATTATACGATGACCTCGTTCCGCAAGGAGGGCATAGTTGATCAACCCACGATGCGCGTCCGATCCCCCCTGCCCGGTGGCCTTGCAGCCCCGGACCCAAAGGTCATCGGTCAACGCGTCGGCCTGTCTGCCGGTGACATTCAGACCGTTGCTGCGCTCTACCCCAATCTGCCGGACCGTCCGTGGCAGAAACTGGCCTGATCCTCGACCGCAGGGCAGAGCTGGGCGCGGCACCCGGCCTGCACGCGATCTTCATTGGCATCAGCGACTATGCGCTGCTGTCTCACCCCGACGATGAACCACCGGGGGACGGCATGGCAGCGCTGCAGAAGTTGCGCTCCCCCGCGCTCTCCGCCTTCCGCATGAAAGAGCGGATCACGGCGCTCGACGCGGATCGACGCCTGTTCAAGCCGCTCAAGACCGTGCGCTTTCTGAGCGCGCCCATGCCGGAAGAAATCGCGACCGAACCCCGCCTTGCCACCGAAGCGGGCGCGCATCCCGCCTTTGCGGCAATCCGCGATGCGATCCGCAACTGGCGGCGCGATATGGCGGTTGGGCAGGAAGAACAGGGTCTGTTCCAGTTCAGCGGGCACGGTGTGCGGGTGATCGGCAACTCCGCCATCCTGCTCGCTGCGGACTTCGATCCGCAGGGAGAGGTGCTGCTGGAAAATGCATTTGATTTCCAGAACATCTTCTTCGCCATGGCCCCCAATTCCAAAAATCCGGAGATTGGCCGCACCCAATTCTATTTCGTGGATGCCTGCCGCAACAAGCCGGACATTCTGAGAGATTTTGAAGATCTGCGCCCCAGCCAGATTTTCGATGTGCGCTCGCCAGACCGTGATGACCGCAAGGCCCCGGTTGCCTATGCCGCCACCAATGGTGGCTATGCAGCGGCGATTGCGGGCCAATGCACCGAATTCATTGAAGACATGCTGTGGGCGCTCGATGTCGGCAGCGTCGCGCCACAACAATTGCCGGGTAGCCGGGCGACAGCATGGCCGATTTCATTCGATACGATGAAGCTCTGCCTCAACACCCGCAATCTGAATGACCCGAAACGGTTCGAATTTTCCGGACTGGGGGCAGAAACGCTCCTTACCTTCCGCCGCGATGCGCCAGAAGTGAACGTGCAGTTGAGCTTCGTTCCCGATGCGGCAGATGCACAGATTGGCTGTGCAAAGCTGATCAATGGCGATACCAATGCCGAAAGCGGTGCGGCGCGCGGCGAGGCGGGCAGCGGGTGGCAGGTCAAGGTGCCCAGTGGGCTATACCGCCTCTCCGTCGAAGCATCCGATGGCAGCTTTCCAAAGTTTCAGTCGATGCTGGAACAAATCAATCTCGGCCGCGCCATGCCCTGGTCGGTCACGCTCGGAGGCGGCACATGAGTGCAAACGGACACGCAATCCTGACGCTGCCCCGCGAAATGGAGGGGCTCGGCCGCCTGCCCGTGCGCGTGCGCGACAGGGTGGGGCGGATCGTATCCACCGGCCTGTCAGACACGCCGATTCCGCTCAAGCAGGGGCAGTATCAGCTTTCCGTTCAGATGCCTGACGGGGAAGAGCGGTTTGCGAGCGAAACCGTGTCCGTCCGCCCCCGCCAAACGATCGAGACGTTCATTCCCGGCCCGGTCTCACAGGCTGTCACTTCCATCGCCCGCAACATGACGGCGATTGGCGACGCGATGATCGACGCCTCTCAGGCGATGGTCGCTGCCGCTGCTGCCATGGCGTCTTCGCTGGAAACCAAATCGGCCAGCCCGTCTTTCGGCATGGCAGGATCAGCGCCTCCAGATGACAATCTGGCCGACATGGCGATGATGGCGCGAGACATTCTTCCCGAGCCCGAGGGGCTCAACGTCCGCATCTGGCGCGGACATTGGCTGGACCCGATGGATGACATCAAGACCGTGTTCACGCGCGGGCTTGGCTCTCCGTTCAAGCTCCATGCCTCGGGTGACCCGCCTTTGCCCGGAGAGGATGGCGTGGACCGTTTCATCGTGATGAATCATGTGGCTGATGGCGAAGACATGATCCGCATGACGATTGTGCCTTGGGACGAATTGATCGGCGGGAATGCCCCACGCTCGCCGCGCCAGATTGCCGCCAACTGGCGCGAAGGGTCTACTCCCCCTGCTGTGCGCTTCCGCTCTGCGCATGATTCGGAAACCAATACGCTGCTCGACTTCCTCGATTCGGGCGTTCTCGAAACGATGCAGACCGTCAGTTCGGGCTTTCTGGCTGAGGCGCGCACGATGCTCGCCAGCAATGGTGTGTCCTTGCTGCGCGGTTTGCTCGCAACCTATATCGCGCTGCGCTCCAACCAGATTGAGGGGCTGGACGCGTGGTTGGGAGATTTTGCGGCGCTCGCCCCGTCCTGCCCGGATGTTCACGCGTTGCAGGTGGAGCTTTATGCGCGCCTCGGCGATCACACGCGCGCCGCACAGGCGCTGGCCGCCGCTTTTTCCGATGATTGCCCCTGGTTCCGCTCCGGCCTGACCTATCTTTATGAGCGGATGAGCCTCTACCTTGAACTCTCCCCGGCCAAACAGGCAGAGATGCAGCTCAGCCATGAGGATTGGGACCGGATGCGCGCCGCGCGCAAGCGCATCGCCGCGCTCGCGCCCTATTTTGTGTCGTCGCAATCCTTCACCACCTTCGACATCCCCAGATAGCGCCTCTGCCCCATTGAGCGGGACGCAAAACCCGCTATCTGGACTGGGTGACAAGCCCCGCCCCCACGCCCATGATGGCGCAATATTTTGCGCTGAAGGATCAGGCCCCTGATTGCCTGCTCTTTTATCGCATGGGTGACTTTTTTGAGCTGTTCTTTGAGGACGCCAAGGCCGCCTCCGCCACGCTCGACATCGCGCTGACCGCGCGGGGCGAGCATCTGGGCCAGCCTGTGCCAATGTGCGGCGTGCCGGTTCATGCTTCCGAAGCCTATCTGGCACGGCTGATCAAGGGCGGCCACCGCGTTGCCATAGCCGAACAGACCGAAAGCCCCGCCGAAGCCAAGGCACGCGGCGGCAAGACGCTCGTCAATCGCGGCATTGTGCGCGTCGTGACGGCGGGAACGCTCACCGAGGAATCACTGCTGGAAGCGCGCTCTGCCAACTGGCTCGTCGCTCTGGCGCGGGCCGGGGGTGAATTGGGGCTGGCAGCGGCAGATATTTCCACCGGCCGGTTCGAAATCGCGCTGCTGCGGGAAGACATGCTGGACGCGGAGCTGGCACGGCTGAACGCGGCGGAAATCGTGGTTGCAGAGGATTCGGACAGCGCGGAAGGGGCAACGCCTCGCCCCAAATCCGATTTCGACTCCGCATCGGGAGACCGCCGCCTCAAGGCCCTGCTCGGCGTCGCCACACTCGATGCATTTGGGGCCTTCACCCGCGCCGAACTCTCAGCAGCAGGCGGGCTGCTCGCCTATCTGGATCATGCCGGAAAGGGCTCCATGCCTTTCCTCCAGCCGCCGGTGCGGCGCGCGGTTTCGGGCCATATGATGATCGACGCGGCGACGCGTGAGAGTCTGGAAATCACGCGTGCCCAATCTGGCGCGCGCGAAGGCTCGCTGCTCGACGTTGTGGATCGCACCGTCACGGGAGCAGGCGCGCGGCTGCTCGCGGCGGACCTCTCCGCACCGCTGATGGACCGGGCGGCCATCGAAGCGCGGCTCGATCTTGTCTCCTTCCTGCTCTCCGATCAGGCCTTGCGCGAAAGCCTGCGGAGCGGCCTGCGCGCACTGCCCGATATTGGCCGCGCGCTCGGTCGACTCGCAGCGGGTCGTGGCGGCCCGCGCGATCTGGGGCAGTTGCGTGATGGCCTGCATCAGGCGCGCTTGCTGCGCGAACGGCTGGGCCGCCTGCCCGAACGCCCAGCTCTGCTCGATGCGCTGCTCCCTGCGCTTGATGGGCACGGTGAACTGGTCGATCAGTTGCAGCGCGCGCTCGTCCCCGCCCCGCCTGTCGATGCGGCGCAGGGCGGTTACATCGCCGATGGCTATGACGCCGCGCTCGATGAACTCCGCGCGATGGGCGGCGATGGGCGGCGCGCGATGGCGGCGCTCGAAGCGCGCTACCGCGATCAGACCGGGATTGCGGGCCTGAAGATCAAGCATAACAATGTCTTGGGCTATCATATTGAGGTTTCAGCGAAGAACGCCGACGCGCTGATGGCCCCCGATTCGGGCTTCACGCACCGCCAAACCTTGGCCGGTGTCGTCCGCTTCAACGCACCGGAATTGCACGAACTGGCAAGCAAGGTGACGCAGGCGGGAGCACACGCGCTCGCCGCCGAAGCTGCGCATCTGGAGGAACTGGTCGGCTCCGCCCTCATCCGCGCGCAGCCCATTGCGCAGACGGCGGATGCGCTGGCGCGGTTCGATGTGGCGGCGGCATTGGCAGAGCGGGCGATTGAGGGGAATTGGTGCCGCCCTGCCTTTACAGCCTCCCACCGTTTCGCGGTTGAAGGTGGACGGCATCCGGTGGTGGAGGCGGCGATCGCGCGGTCTGGCGGGCGCTTCGTCTCCAATGATTGCGCACTGGAACCGCATTCTAGGCTCTGGCTCGTCACTGGCCCCAACATGGGCGGTAAATCCACCTTCCTGCGCCAGAATGCGCTGATTGCCGTTCTCGCGCAGAGTGGGGCCTATGTGCCTGCCGCCCGCGCCGAACTGGGGCTGGTTGACCGGCTGTTCAGCCGCGTGGGTGCATCGGACAATCTGGCGCGCGGGCGATCCACCTTCATGGTGGAAATGGTCGAGACGGCAGCTATTCTTGCGCAGGCGACCGAGGCGAGCCTTGTCATCCTCGATGAAGTCGGGCGCGGGACCTCCACCTATGATGGTCTGGCCATCGCCTGGGCGGTGGTGGAGGCCGTGCATGAAGTGAACCGCTGCCGCTGCCTGTTCGCCACCCATTATCACGAACTGACGCGGCTTGCCGAAAGCCTGCCCGCGCTCTCGCTCCACAATGTCCGCGCGCGCGAATATAAGGGCGACCTGGTGCTGCTGCATGAGGTCGCCGAAGGCCCGGCGGATCGTAGTTATGGTATCGCCGTGGCGCGGCTCGCCGGGCTTCCTGCTGCCGTGCTGGGCCGTGCCAAGGCGGTGCTCTCCAAGCTGGAGGCTGGACGCGCCAAGACCGGGGGGATTGCAGCGGGCCTCGATGATCTGCCGCTGTTCAGCGCGCTGGCCGAACCGGAGGTGGCCACTGATCCGCTGCGCGAGGCGCTCGCCGCACTCGATGCCGACGCCATGACGCCGCGCGAGGCACTGGATGCGCTCTATCGGCTGAAGGGCATGGCGGGGGGGGGATGGCCCATAACAAAAACCGCCCGTGCTGAGCTTGTCGAAGCACTGCCTTTTCTTACAACACACTCATCCAGAAAAGACAGCCCTTCGACATGCTCAGGGCGAGCGGTGCCTGCGTGCATACCCCTCGACAACCCCGCCCCCCAACCGCTAGACAGCCGCCCCATGACAGCCCTTGATATTCTTACCCTTCTCCTCATGGGCGGCGCGGGCCTGCTCGGGTTTCAGCGCGGCTTTGTA
>CALMZE010000162.1 GCA_937870585.1 uncultured Sphingomonadales bacterium
ACTGCGCCGGCACCGGCAACGCGATCAAGACCGCCAGCCGCAGCAAGGAAGACGGTTCGGTCAAGCACTTCCCGCTCGATGCCTTCAACTGGATCATCCAGATCAACCTGGTCGGCACGTTCCGCTGCATCGCCAAGTCGGCCGCCGGCATGATGACTCTGCCCGCCATGGAAGACGGTGAACGTGGTGCCATCGTCAACACCGCATCGGTTGCGGCTGAAGACGGCCAGATGGGTCAGGCCGCTTACTCCGCATCGAAGGGCGGCGTTGTTGGCATGACGCTCCCCATCGCGCGCGACTTGGCGAGCGAAAATATCCGCGTCAACACCATCCTGCCGGGCATCTTCGATACGCCGCTGCTCGCTGGCGCGCCGCAGAATGTGCGTGATGCGCTGGGTGCGACGGTGCTCAATCCGAAGCGTCTGGGCAACCCGGCGGAATATGCTGGCCTCGCCATGACCATGATCGAAAATGGCTATTTCAACGGTGAAGATGTCCGCCTCGATGGCGGCATCCGCATGGCACCGCGTTGATCTGATGGCCAAACCGGAAAGCTGGCGGCTCAATGCCGCCAGCTACCCCATCAATTTGCCGGTCAACACGCGGTTTCAGGATCTGGACCCGAACGGCCATCTGAACAATGTCGCCTTTGCGGCACTGTTCGAGCATGGCCGTGTGCGGCTCAATCTGGACGTGCGGAACTGGCGCGACCGCCCGGCAGACGAACGCACGATGGTTGTTGCCGTCAGCATCAATTATCTGGGCGAAGGCCATTATCCCGATGACGTGATCGTCGCGTCGGGCATTGGCAAGATTGGCTCATCGAGCTGGGAAATCGTGCAGGCGCTGTTCCAGAACGGGCGCTGCATCGCAACGTGCGACAGTGTAATCGCCGCGCGCAAGGGCGAAGGCCCCAATCCGCATTCAGAAGAGATGCGGCTTGCATTGGAAAAGATTCAGGCCAAACCTGCCGCCTGAACGATGGGGCATCCAATCCCCGCCGATAAGGAGGAGAGACGATGCCGCACCATCCCGCAGACATTCCCGATTTTGACGCGCTCGATGATTTCGACGTGCGGCAGATCACCCTGCTCGGCAAAACCAAGCGCACCTATGTAGGCGGCACCGGCCCGGCCGTGATCGTGATGACCGAAATGCCGGGGATCAGCCCCTATGTCGGTCGGTTCGCACGCTGGGTGCGGGATGCGGGCTTCACCGTCTATATGCCCAGCCTGTTCGGCAAGGATGGCGCGATGCCGACGCGCTGGCAGAGCCTGAGCACCATCGCCCGCGCCTGCATTAGCGCCGAGTTCAAGGCCTTTGCAGCGGACAAATCCTCCCCCGTCACGCAATGGCTGCGCGCGCTGGCGCGGCTGGCGCATGAGGAAAGCGGCGGCCCCGGCGTGGGGGCCATTGGCATGTGCTTCACCGGCAATTTTGCGCTCTCGATGATGCTCGAAAAGTCGGTGCTTGCCCCGGTCCTCTCGCAACCTTCACTGCCGATGGGCCAGAAGGGCGGGATGCACATCGCGCCTGATGAGCTGGCGGCGGTCAAGGCGCGGATGGAGGCCGAGGATCTGACGGTGAAAGCCTATCGCTTCGCCGGAGACAGCTTCTGTCAGGCCGAACGCTTTGCGGCTTATGAAGCAGCGTTGGGTGACCGGTTCGAAGGCACGGTGTTGCCCGACGCGTCTGCCTTTCCCAGCCCTATCCTCGCCATGCCGCACAGCGTGGTGACGCTGCATTTGATCGACGGGGCAGGGGAGCCGACCGCCAAGGCGCGTGACGAGATTTTGGCGTTCTTCCGGATGCGGTTGGAGGAATAGGCTTCCGCAATACGTCGCCCCCGCGCAGGCGGGGGCTGCTTTGGTGCTTTCCACTCCACCCGGCCCCGCCTGCGCGGGGACGACGTTAGTTCCTAAACAATCCGCACGGGCAGATGGTTGAACCCGTGCAGGAAGCAATTTTCCATCCGATCGGGCGCGCCGTCCATCTGAACTGTCCAGCCGCGCTCCACGATTTCACGGATCACAGCGTCCAGCTGCAACTCTGCCAGACGCGCGCCGACGCAGCGGTGGACACCAAAGCCGAAGCCAACGTGGCGGCGCGAATTGGGGCGGGTCACGTCATAGGTGTCGGGGTCTGAAAACACGCTCTCGTCCCGGTTGCCGGAGATGTACCAGAGCACGACCTTGCTGCCCGCCTTGATCATCTGCCCGCCGAGCTCAACATCTTGAAGCGCGGTGCGGCGCATGTGCGTGACGGGAGACTGCCAGCGGACAATCTCCTGCGCGGCGTTGGTAATCAGCGATCGATCGGCGCGCATTTTGGCCAGCGCGTCTGGAAACAGATTGATCGCCTCGATAAAGCCGCTCATCGAATTGCGCGTTGTGTCATTCCCGCCCACGATCAGCAGCGCGATGTTGGCAATGCGCTCCATCGGCGGCATGTCGCCCATCGCCTTGGAATGGATCACGCGTGAGAGGAGATTGTCGGTCGGCGGCAGCGCGCGCTTTTCCTCCAGCAGCTGGTCAAAGCGGGTGAGCATCTGGCCCATCTGCTCCATGAACTGCATATAGCGTTCTTCGCTGTTATCGGGGGAAACCTGGCTTGCCCAGTCAGACCAACGCTTGAGATCATGCCGCTCTTCCCACGGAAAATCGAACAGGATGCACAGCATGCCGATGGTGAGCGGGATCGAGACCGTCTCCACCCAGTCAAACGTCTCGCCGCGCGGCAGGCTGTCCATCAGCTCGCGCGTGCGGCGACGGACCAGCTCTTCGAGGCGCACGATTTCGCTCGGCGTGAAGGAAGGGGCGACGACACGGCGCTGCTCGCGGTGTTTTTCGCCGTCCATGGCAATGAAGTTCGGAAATTCGCGGTCCGACGATTCGATATTGTCGCCAATCGTGATCCCGCCCTTGTCGAACGAGGAGGAATAGATAGCGGGCTGCCCCTCCACATGCTGGATCAGATCATGCGAAGTGACCGACCAATAGGGGCCGTATGGGCTTTCCGGATGGTAAGCGACCGGCATGTCCCGCCGCATCGCCGCAAAGGGCGCGCGCCAGCGGTCTTCGGTGTAGAGCGCGGCATCGCTGACATCCACGGGGGCTAAGGGGGGCATGGTCTCTCCTTCGGTCTTTCTGATTTGCTGCTCAAATTAGCGCGGGATTTTGCGCGCGCAATGGGGCGGAACCAAAGGTCGCACCGGGCCAATGATGCAACGATGAGACGATGTGCGGAAATTGGGCTTCGCGCGCGGTGGCTATGCGGTGTTCTGGCGGGTGCGATGTGGGGAAGGGAGAATGGATTGGCGCGAGAACATCAAGGAAATATCTTGCGGGTTCGGCCAGACTTGGTTTCACGCAGAGTTCGCAGAGGAGCAGTGACCGGCACAGCCTCTCTCCGCGCCCCCTGCTCCTTTGTGCGCTCTTCGCGAAATCCGCCCCTTATCCGGCATGGCGGTCAAAGGAAAAAGGGAAAGAGTTGCCCTCAAAGAGGCGCCCGCTCACCCCAGCAAATGCGTCATCTTCCGCGCGACCAGCCAGCTGATCGGGGCGGCGAGCAGAAATCCGCCGAGGCCGCCGAGCAGGATTTCGCGGCCGCTGTCCATGTTCAAGCTGAGCAGCGCGGTGACTGCGCTGCCCGCCAGCGTGGTGCCGATGACGGCGAAGAGAACGAGGGCGAGTTTGGTTTCCATGATGCAGTTCCTTTTGAATCTTAACGTTCGCATATTACGATATAGGTGTGCTGCATTGATCCATCGCAAAGTGGGCGTGGGGCGGATCGTTAGGGCAGGGTGATGCCGACACACAGCTATTTTGTCCAATATCAGGAGCGCCACACAGGCCTAGGCCGAACGGCGTATCGGTCGGGGTTCGGGAGTGTTCAGGGTGGGTCGACAATGTTGTGCGTCGTTCTTGGCGGCTCTCTCCGTCCACCGGAGCTTTCCCCTTTCCAACATCACAAGTGCGCCGCGTGCGCTCGGCCCATGTGGGCCGGGACAGGGCGCACATGGAGACCTGACCCAATGAAAATCACGACTTTTGCATTGGCCCTTGCACTCGTGCCCGCCACCACTCTTCATGCGCAGGATACGGGCTCTGGTACATGCGACCGTATTGCGGCGGACTGGAAGCAAGCCGTGCCGGACAGTCAGGCGCTGATCCATTATATGAAGCACACCAGCTATTTCGTTGCCAAGCTCAAGACCGATGCCGATCTGGTCAAGCTGGACGAAAAGCGCCGCGTGCTGACGAAGGAAGCCACGGCCAATGGCTGCTCGCCGGAACTGGCGATGACGATGAAGGTGGATGTGAAAAACGTGAGATCCATCCTGAAGCATAATCGCGGCGGCCTGTTCTGAGGCCTCAGCCTATCGCCTTTCTCCCCTGAAATTGAACTGGATTGCTCATGCCCAAAATGACCTTTGCCTTGCTTTCCCTGTCTTTCATCGCATCCTCTGCTCCGGCGCTTGCGCAAGTCCCGCTGGATGAGTCCGTAGTGGACGCGCGCTGCCTTGTGCGCGGCGAGGCAGCGGCCAAGGCTGGCAAATATAAGGATATGGGGGCGATGATGCATCGCGGCATTTTTGCCGGGCGAATTGTTGCGCGGTCTGGGGTGGCAGCTGGTGGTGCTGCGGTCGCGCAGGCGCGCAAGGATCTTCGCAATGCCCAGACAGCACCGACCGATCTGGACTGCGCCAATGCCAAACAAGCCATATTGGGCAGCATTGAAAGTGGTCGTCCTGCAACTGCTGGAGCGCCGCCGCAGGACGCAGGCAAGAGCCCGGAGGCATTGTGCACCATGGCTTATGGCACCGCGCTCAGCACAATCGGGATCAAGGAATCCGTGCCCTATTATCACATGGGCGGCTATGATTACGGGGTCTATTCGATCCGCCAGACGGCATCACTCGACTCGCTGAGCAAGCAGATGAAGCCGATTCCAGACCGCGAATTGAAGGGTGTCCTCGCGCGTTGCACAGCTGAAGCTGATGGCAATGTGAAAGGACTTCTGGGTAAATGATTTTGGTTCGGCCGCTTGCACTGACCTTGGCTCTGGGCGGCGCTCTGCTCCAATCACAGGCCGCGCCCGCGCTAGGCGCGCTCACCATCACCGAGGCGCAGGTGACCGACCTGTCCGGCCAGTGCAAGAAGCAGATTGATGCCGTGAACGCTGTGCAAGACGGCGCGCCTGTGACGCTGCGCAGCGCAGGGATGCTGCATGATGTGGCCTATACAACCGACCCGGCGGTGATCAATCAGGCCAAGCTTAACGAGCTGAACGGCGCGTTGAAACAGGCCCGGGCTGATGGTGAAAGTGAAGGGATGGTGCGCTTGTTCGATGCTGTTGCCTGCGTGATGCGCGGGCGGCTGGCCATGGCAGGCGCACCGGCCAAACCGGGCAAACCCGCCAAGTTCGACCCCTATACCGCCACCGACTATGTTTTCCAGAAGCGCGCGGCAATCAAGGAGTTCAAGCGCGGTGGCGAATATCTGCATCAGGCCAAGACGACGGCGGGCATGTCGACTGGAAGCTATTCCTGTTCATCGGCCAAATCGGCGGACGGCTATTTTGCTTCAGCAATCGAGAAGATTCAGGCGCTCGACAAGGTGCCCGGTTTCGTTCAGGCGGATGTTCCAGAGCTCAACCGGATGGCCGTGGACGCAGCCTCCAAGCGCAACGCGGCCAAGCAGATCGCGGAATTCAGCTGCAACCGGACGGACGGCTAAGAGGGGCGGGGCCTACGCCCCCTTTACAGAATCCCGCTCATTCCCTATAGCTTTGCCCACACCCCGGCCGCCGGGACATGGTCTGATGTAGCGCAGCAGGCCGAACGAATGGGCGGACCAGCGGGGGAACCGGACGCTTGAAGCTGCGATTCCACTCAGGAATCTGCGGCTTTTTGTGTTTTCGCGTGTCTGAAATTGAACACTGAAGGCGAGACTTTTTTCATGGCGAAACAGGCGAACGCGGCCACGATGGTGGCAACGGCGAAGAAGCGAATCCGCAAGGTTTTCGGCAACATCCACGAAGTGACGAAGATGCCTGACCTGATTCAGGTCCAGCGTGAGAGCTATGAACAGTTCCTCCGCTCTGATCCGTCGGTAGGCTATGTGTCGGGTCTGGAAAAGACGCTGCGCAGCGTGTTTCCGATCCGTGATTTCGCCGGAACGTGCGAGCTCGATTTCGTCAATTACGAGCTGGAAGACCCCAAATATGACACCGAAGAGTGCCGTCATCGCGGGCTGACCTATGCCGCGCCGATGAAGGTGACGCTGCGCCTGATCGTGTTCGAAGTCGATTCCGAAACCGAAACCCGCTCCGTGCTCGATATCAAGGAGCAGGACGTTTACATGGGCGACATGCCGCTGATGACGGAGAACGGCACGTTCATCGTCAATGGCACAGAGCGCGTGATCGTTTCGCAGATGCACCGTTCGCCGGGTGTGTTGTTTGATCATGATCGCGGCAAGACGCACAGCTCTGGCAAATATCT
Source organism: uncultured Sphingomonadales bacterium (assembly GCA_937870585.1). Classification (GTDB taxonomy): domain Bacteria; phylum Pseudomonadota; class Alphaproteobacteria; order Sphingomonadales; family Sphingomonadaceae; genus Aquisediminimonas. Next base: position 6,506 of record CALMZE010000162.1, read on the forward strand.
CTTTGCCGCCCGCGTGATCCCGTATCGCGGTTCGTGGCTCGACTTCGAATTTGACGCCAAGGACATCGTCAACGTCCGCATCGACCGCAAGCGCAAGCTGCCCGTCACGGCGCTGCTGCTCGCGCTCGGTCTGGGCGCGGAAGATATTCTCAACCAGTTCTACAATCGCGTGGTTTTCGACCGTGCGGCTGATGGCTGGAAAATCCCCTATCTGGCGGAAGCCTGGCGCAACCAGAAGCCGACCTTCGATCTGGTTGATGCGGATTCGGGCGAAATCGTGTTCGCGACTGGCCACAAGATCAGTCCGCGCGCTGCCAACAAGGCGGAAAAGGATGGCCTCAAGACGCTGCTAATCCCGACGGAGGAAATCTTCGGGCGTTATTCGGCCTATGATCTGATCAATGAAACAACCGGCGAAATCTATATCGAAGCCGGTGATGAAGTGACTGCCGAAAATCTGGAGGCGCTCGACAAGGCGGGCGTTGATCGCCTCGAACTGCTCGACATTGATCATGTGAATACGGGTCCGTGGATCCGCAACACGCTCAAGGTCGACAAGTCCGAAGACCGCGACATGGCTCTCGATGCCATTTACCGCGTGATGCGCCCTGGCGAACCGCCGACCAAGGAAACGGCGGAAGCGCTGTTCTATGGCCTGTTTTTCGATGCGGAACGCTATGATCTGTCGGCTGTGGGTCGCGTGAAGATCAACATGCGTCTCGGCATGGATTGCCCGGACGATCACACCACGCTGCGCGCCGAAGACATTCTGGCGGTCGTCAAGACGCTGGTCGATCTGAAAGACGGCAAGGGCGAAATTGACGATATCGACAATCTCGGCAACCGCCGCGTGCGGTCTGTGGGCGAATTGCTTGAAAACCAGTACCGCGTTGGCCTGCTGCGCATGGAACGCGCCGTGAAGGAGCGTATGTCTTCGGTCGACGTCTCCACGGTGATGCCGAACGACATGATCAACGCCAAGCCTGCTGTGGCTGCGGTGCGTGAATTCTTCGGCTCCTCGCAGCTGTCCCAGTTCATGGATCAGACCAACCCGCTGTCCGAAGTGACGCACAAGCGTCGCGTTTCGGCGCTCGGGCCGGGTGGTCTGACGCGCGAACGCGCAGGCTTTGAAGTCCGCGACGTTCACCCGACGCATTATGGCCGCATCTGCCCGATTGAAACGCCGGAAGGCCCGAACATCGGTCTGATCAACTCGCTGTCGACCTTCAGCCGCGTCAACAAATATGGCTTCATCGAAACACCGTATCGCAAGGTCATCGACCATAAGGTGTCTGGCGAGGTGGTTTACCTTTCGGCCATGGAAGAAGCCAAGCACGTAATCGCGCAGGCGAGTGTCGAGCTGGACGCCGAAGGCAACATCCTGGAAGAGATGGTGTCAGCGCGCGAAGCGGGCGAATTCCTGGTTGCGCCGCGTGAACGCATCACGCTGATGGACGTGTCTCCCAAGCAGCTCGTTTCGGTTGCGGCCTCGCTCATTCCTTTCTTGGAAAACGATGACGCCAACCGCGCCCTCATGGGATCGAACATGCAGCGTCAGGCCGTGCCGTTGGTGCGCGCCGAAGCGCCGTTCGTGGGCACTGGCATGGAATCGACCGTAGCACGTGACTCTGGCGCTGCGATTGCGGCCAAGCGCCCCGGCATTGTCGATCAGGTGGATGCCACCCGCATTGTCATCCGCGTCTCTGGCGAGATTATTGCCGGTGAATCGGGCGTGGACATCTACACGCTGCAAAAGTTCGAACGCTCCAACCAGTCGACCTGCATCAACCAGCGCCCGCTGGTGAAGGTGGGTGACGTGATCAGCGCGGGCGACATCGTGGCTGACGGTCCTTCGACCGAGCTGGGTGAGTTGGCGCTGGGCCGCAACACGCTCGTCGCGTTCATGCCCTGGAACGGCTACAACTATGAAGACTCCATTCTGATCTCCGAACGGATCGTGAAGGACGACGTGTTCACCTCCATCCACATCGACGAATTCGAAGTGATGGCGCGTGATACCAAACTCGGGCCGGAAGACATCACCCGCGACATTCCGAACGTGGGTGAAGAAGCGCTCCGCAACCTCGACGAAGCCGGTATCGTCTATATCGGTGCCGAAGTGGAGCCGGGCGACATTCTGTGCGGCAAGATCACCCCCAAGGGCGAAAGCCCGATGACGCCGGAAGAAAAGCTCCTCCGCGCGATCTTCGGTGAAAAGGCGTCTGACGTGCGCGATACCTCGCTGCGCCTGCCGCCGGGTGTTGCGGGAACGGTTGTGGACGTGCGCGTGTTCAACCGCCACGGCATCGACGTGGACGATCGTACACGCGCCATTCAGGCGGAGGAAAAGGAACGCCTGGGCAAGGACCGTGACGATGAACGCACGATCCTGAACCGCGCCACCTGGTCTCGCCTGAAGGACATGCTGATCGGTCAGGTCGTGACCGCTGCGCCGAAGTCGCTCAAAAAGGGTGCGACGATCGACGATGCGGCGCTTGCCGAAGTCGAACAGCATGAATGGTGGAAGATCGCGGTTGAGGACGACAAGGTCCAGTCCGATCTGGAAGCTGTCAAGGGCCAGTATGATGAAGCGGTCAAGGCGATCAACGCCAAATATGAAGACCGGGTCGACAAGCTGGAACGCGGCGACGATCTCGCGCCGGGCGTGCTCAAGATGGTCAAGGTGTTCGTGGCGGTGAAGCGCAAGCTGCAGCCGGGCGACAAGATGGCCGGTCGCCACGGGAATAAGGGGGTTATCTCTCGCATTCTCCCGGCGGAAGATATGCCCTTCCTTGAGGACGGAACGCCCGTCGATATCGTGCTCAACCCGCTCGGCGTGCCTTCACGCATGAACGTGGGGCAGATCTTCGAAACGCATCTGGGCTGGGCCGCGCGCGGTCTGGGTCAATCGATCACGGCGGCTCTCGAAGAATGGCGCGCCAGTGGCGGTGCGGCTGCTGGAACGCCGCCGTCTGCGGTGCGTGAGCGGCTCGAAGCTGTCTATGGTGAAAACTACAAGGCCGAACTCGACAGCCGCAGCGATGCCGATGTCGTCGAACTCGCCGGACTGCTCAAGAATGGCGTGCCGATGGCAACGCCGGTGTTTGACGGTGCACGCGAAGCCGATGTGTCGGACATGCTGAGCCTGGCCGGGCTTGATACCTCGGGTCAGGTCACACTGTATGACGGCCGCACGGGTGACTCGTTCGACCGCAAGGTGACGGTGGGCTATATCTATATGCTCAAGCTGCACCACCTGGTTGACGACAAGATCCACGCCCGTTCGATCGGGCCGTACAGCCTCGTCACCCAGCAGCCGCTGGGCGG
>CALMZE010000163.1 GCA_937870585.1 uncultured Sphingomonadales bacterium
TACGAGATTCCGAAACGTGACTGGAGTTCAGACGTGTGCTCTTCCGATCTGGCCGCCTTAAGCCGCGAGGCGGTGATCAGCGCATCAAGACCGATATTCTGCCGCCCGGCCATCACCTTCAGCCCTTGCGCCACGAACGCCCGATTCAGCCCGCGCAGTTTCGCCACATCGGCCACGGTGCCCAGCGCGACAATATCAAGCAGTTCAAGCAATTTGGGTTCCGGCCGTGTTGCAAACCATCCGCGCCCGCGCAACGCCCGCACCAGTGCTGCGCCGAGCAGCCACGCCACGCCCACAGCGGCCAGCAGGCCGAATTGCGCGCCCTCTTTTTCATCGAGCCGATTAGGGTTCACCAGCGCCAGCGCCTCTGGCAGCGCAGTGGAGCATTGGTGATGATCGACCACGATGACATCGAGCCCGGCCGCCTTGGCCGCCGAAAGCGCGTCAAACGCTTGCGCGCCGCAATCAACCGTCACGACCAGACTGGAGCCCGAAGCCTTGAGCGCCACCAGCGCATCGCCCGAGGGGCCATAGCCTTCAAGCAACCGGTCCGGAATATAGCTGCCTGCCTCCAGCCCCAGATCGCGCAACAGGCGGACGAGGAGCGCAGCGGAGGTTGCCCCGTCCACGTCATAATCGCCAAAAATCGTCACACGCTCGCCGCTCCGCACGGCGTCTGCCAGCCGCGCCGCAGCGGTGTCCATATCGCGAAAGATCGACGGATTGGGCATGAAGGCGCGGATGGTGGGGTTGCGATGATCTGCCAGTGCGTCCGCCGGGCAGCCGCGCGCCAGCATCAACTGATCGACCAGATCGTCCGTTTCCTCCATCACGGAAGAGGCTCCGCGCCAACGCCAGGACTGGCCGGTGATCGAACGGGTAAATGCAGCGGGCAGAGACATGGGCGAAAGCTCTGAAGCAAGGCCGCCCGAGAGGCAAGGCGTTGCGCACCCTGCCCGGCTCTGCCAAAGCCATCCCTCATGTTTGCGCGCCTGATTCCAGACCGGTTTATCCTGTTGCTGCTGGCCACGATCGGGCTAGCCAGCATCATGCCCGCGCGCGGCGGCTGGGCGGCTTTGGTGTCAGACATCGCCAATGCCGCCATCTTCATGCTGTTCTTCTTCCACGGCCTGCGCTTGCCGCGCGAGCATGTGATTGCGGGCCTCGCCCATTGGCGGCTGCAACTCGCAGTGCTCGCGTTCAGCTTTGGTGCGCTGCCGCTGATGGCTTTGCTCTTTTCGCGCGCCGTGCCGCAAATGCTGACACCCGAACTCTGGACCGGCGTGCTGTTTCTGGGTGTGCTGCCTTCTACCGTGCAGGCGGCAATTGCTTCCTCCTCCATGGCAAAGGGCAATGTCGCTGCGTCGGTGATCGCCTCTGCTGCCTCCAACCTGTTTGCGGTGTTTGCTACGCCGCTGCTGTTCGCGCTCATCGCCGGGCTCGGCAGCGGTGAAAGCGACATGACGGCGGTGGGCCGCATCATGAGCCTGTTGCTGCTGCCCTTCATTCTGGGCCAGATGGCACGGCGCTGGCTGGGCGGCTGGGCAGAGCGCCGGAAGTCGCTGATCGGCAAGCTGGATCGCACAACGATTATTCTCACCGTTTACAGCGCGTTCAGCGCAGCGGTGATCGACGGACTCTGGTCGCGGCTCGACAGCGCGGAGTTGACGCGGCTGGCGCTTCTGATGCTGGTGATGCTGATCATCGCACTTGTTGGCGCATGGACGCTCGGGACGCTGCTCGACTTCCGGCGCGAAGATCGCATCACACTGCTCTTTGCCGGGGCGCAAAAGAGTCTCGCGACTGGCGCGCCGATGGCCCGCATCCTGTTTCCCGCAGCCCAAGCGGGCATGATCGTGATCCCCCTGATGATCTATCACCAGTTGCAGCTGATGATTTCGGCATGGATCGCATCAGCGCTTGCGAAGCGCGCGCCGCAAGAGCATCAGCACGCCCAACAGCCCGCAGAATGAAGGACAGGCCATGTTTACCGGCATCGTCACCGATATTGGCACCGTAACCAAGGTCGAAAAACCGGGCGATACCCGCGTCACCATAGCCACCGCCTATGATACGTCTGCGATTGATCTCGGCGCATCTATCGCCTGCTCGGGCGCGTGCATGACCGTTGTCGCCACTGCGCCGGGCAGCTTCACCATCGACGTGTCGGGCGAAAGCGTGGCCTGCACAGCTTCGGGCAAATGGGAGGAAGGCGCGCGCCTCAACCTCGAACGCGCGCTGAAACTGGGCGATGAACTGGGCGGGCATATCGTCACCGGCCATGTTGATGGCGTGGGCCGCGTGGTGTCTGTCTCAGAAATCGGTGGCTCGCACACCGTCCGCATCCAGGTCGATGCAGAGATTGCCCCCTATATGGCGCAAAAGGGCTCGGTGACGGTCGATGGCGTGTCGCTGACCGTCAACGATGTGGAAGATGCGCCCGATGGCAGCAGCATCTTCGCGCTCAACATCATCCCCCACACATGGGAGGTTACCGCCCTATCCAGCCTGACGCCGGGCAGCGAAGTGAATATCGAAATCGATGTGCTGGCGCGTTATCTGGCGCGGATGAAAGAGCGGCTGGCCGGGTAAGGACATGGCGTCCCACCGCGAACACGCCGAAGGCGGGCTGGGCGTCATTCTCGCGCTGAAGAGCCTCTATCGCGTGATCGTAAAATGGGTGGTGCTTCCCGTGATGGCGGTCGGCGCACTGCTCAATCCTGACAAGCCAGACCTGAAGATCCAGTTCATGCTGGCGGTGCTGGGGTTGCTACTGATCTACGCACTCATTCTGCTCTTGGAGCGGCTTTTCCGTTACCTCGCATCTTAATCGGCCCGCTCGATGCGTCCGGCATCGGACACAGCCTTTGCATCTCCCCCCACCAAGGCCACCGCCTCATCCAGCGTCACGCGCCGCACCGGAGTTCCCGGCGGGAAGGCGGTCAGCAGGCGGGACGGGACTGCGGCTGAAAGCAACACGAACACGCCCTTGTCTCCCTGCCGCCGGATCAGCCGCCCGAATGCCTGAGCCAGCCGCGCACGGATCAGGCGATCATCATAGGCCTGTCCGCCGCCCGCCGCCTTGCGCGCGGCGTGGAGCACGGTGGGCTTGGGCCAAGGGATGCCCTCCATCACCACCAGCCGCAGCGAATGGCCGGGGACGTCGACCCCGTCGCGCAGCGCATCAGTGCCGATCAGGCTGGCGCGCGGATCATCGCGGAAAATATCGACCAGTGAGCCGACATCGATGGGGTCCACATGCTGCGCGTAGAGGGGCAACCCCTCCTCTGCCAGCCGATCAGCAATGCGGGCATGAACGGCGCGGAGCCTCCGGATCGCAGTGAACAGGCCCAGCGTCCCGCCGCCACTCGCCTGAATGAGGCGCGCATAGGCATTGGCGAGCTGCGGCACATCGCCGCGCTTGATGTCTGTCACCACCAGCACTTGCGCGGCTTCGGCATAGGGAAAAGGGCTGGCGACTTCGAAATGCTGTACCGGCCCGTCGATATGCAGCGCGCCGGTGCGCGCGTCCGCCACGTCCCACCCCTCCCCGCCTTTCAGCGTTGCAGACGTGATGAGCGCGCCATGCGCGGGCTTGAGCACCGTGGCCGCAAAGGGCCGGGTCGGGTCCAGCCAGTGCCGCCTCAGGCCAATGTCCATCTCACGCCCGTCAAACCGCTCAACAGCGAGCCAATCGACGAAATCCGGGTCCGCTGGCCCGCCGAGCCCTGAAAGCAGGGAGATCCAGCCACCGAGCGTATCCACCCGCCACGACAGGCTGGCAATGGCCCCCTCAATCCGCGCGCGCGCCTGCCCGTCCAGCCAGTCGGGTGCTTCGGCCATCACAGCCTCCAGCCGACGCCCCAGCGCCACAAGCGGGCGCAGGATCGCTTCGAGCGCCTGCACGGCGGGTTCCACGCCTTCGAGGATCGACCCATCGAGCGCGGCGGCCTCCGTTTCCAGCCCATAGCCCGCTTCGGCATCGCGCGCCCGAGCATAGACGAGGCCCCGCACAGCGGACAGCAGCGCCTCCAACGGCCCGAACGGCGCACCTTCATGGATGCGCTGGATCCAGCCATCGGAGGGGAGCGCCTGCGCGGCCCCGGCTGCCGCGTTGATTGCCTGCGCGCCCTCCCCGTCATAACTCGCCACATCAGCGAGGCGCGCCGCCAGCCCGCGCCTGCGTCCGCGCGACTTGCCTTCCGGCCCCATGATCCAGCGGCGCAACTCGATGGCCTCTGCGCCGGTCAGCGCCGTCGCAAACATACTGTCTGCCGCGTCCAGCAAATGATGGCCTTCGTCAAACACATAGCGGGTGGGTCGGTTCCCCTCTTCCCGTCCGCGCGCGGCATTGACCATCACCAACGCATGGTTGGCGATAACAAGGTCTGCCCCGATGCTGGCGCGCGTGGCATGTTCGATGAAGCATTTCCGGTAATGCGGGCACCCGGCATACACGCATTCGCCGCGCCGGTCGGTCAGCGCGGTCGCGCCATTGCGGCGGAACAGGGTCGGTAGCCAGCCGGGCAGATCACCGCCCACCATGTCACCATCCAGCGTATAGGCGGCCCAGCGCGCGACGAGCTGCGCAAGGATCGCCGCCCGCCCCCCAAAGCCGCCCTGCAACGCGTCTTCCAGATTGAGCAGGCAGAGATAATTCTCTCTGCCCTTTCGGATCACAACGCGGTCTGGTGCGAGATTAAGCCTCGCCGTTTCTGCCCGCAACTGGCGTTGCAGCGCCTTGGTGTAGGTTGAAATCCACACCGCCCCGCCTGCTTCCTCCGCCCAGAGCGAGGCAGGTGCGAGATAGCCAAGCGTCTTGCCGATGCCCGTTCCCGCTTCGGCGAGCAGGAGATTGGGTTCATCGCGCGCAGTGCGCGGATCGAACGCATGGGTCGCGGCCACCGCATAGGCTTTCTGCCCTTCGCGCTGTTCGGCATCCGCACCCGTCAATTCCGCCAACCGGTCAAGCGCGGCTTGCGGCGGGATCGAGACGGGGCGCGGCGCGGGCCGGGATGCGGCCTCATCCCATTCGGGCAGGCGGCTGAACAGGAAAGGCTCATCGCGAGTCGGGCGGGACAGATGATCGAGCACCAGTGGAGCCCAGGGCCAGCGCAGCCGCATCAGCGCATTGGCGGAAGCCCACGCCCCGCTCCGCTCCGGCCAGCCGCTCTCCAGTCGCGCCAGCAGCAGTCCGGCAGCCCTCTGCAAGAGATTGGCACAATCCGCCTCGCGCTCCGGCACAGGCAGGCCAAGCGCCTCTGCCACGCCCTTGATGGTCGGAACCATGAAGCGCGCGGGATGGATGAAGGCATAGAGCTCCAGCAGGTCCAGCCCGGAAATATCGGCATAGCCCAACCGCGCCCCCACCAGCGGCGCGTTGAGCATGACAAGCGGAGATTCGGACGCTCGCGCGATCGCTTCGCCCCGGCTGACACGTTCAGCGCCCTGATCATCAGCTATCCAGATGCCGCTATGACTTGCGTAAAGTGCGGGATAGGTTAGGGGCTGCGCCATACCCACCCTTTTACCGCCCAAGAACGAAAGAGCAACTTTCCGTGTCAGACCTTCGCGCCGCCGCCCTCGCCTCTAAAGCCTGGCCCTATGAGGAAGCGCGCAAACTGCTGAAACGCTATCCGGATGGCAAGCCGGGCGGCGCTCCTGTGCTCTTCGAAACCGGCTATGGTCCCTCCGGCCTTCCGCACATCGGCACCTTCAATGAAGTGCTGCGCACCACCATGGTCCGCCGCGCCTATGAGGAACTGACGGGTGCGCCCACCAAGCTCATCGCCTTTTCCGACGATATGGACGGTCTGCGCAAGGCGCCGGACAATGTGCCGAACAAGGAGATGCTCGAAGCCAATATCGGCAGGCCGCTGACTCGCGTTCCCGATCCCTTCGGCAAATTTGAAAGCTTCGCGCATCACAACAACGCGATGCTGCGGGACTTTCTGGATCAGTTCGGCTTCGACTATGAATTCATGTCGTCTACCATTATGTATGAAAGCGGCCAGTTTGATGAGGCGCTGAAAGGCGTTCTGCGCGCCTTTCCTGCAATCATGGACATCATGCTGCCCACGCTTCGCAAGGAACGGCAGGCGACCTATTCACCGATCCTGCCTGTCTCTCCCAAAACCGGGATTGTGCTTCAGGTCCCAATTGAAGTGGTGGATGCAGACGCGGGCATCATCCGCTTTGTGGATGAAGGCGAAACCATCGAGCAATCTGTTTTGGGTGGCCTCTCAAAGCTGCAATGGAAGGTCGATTGGGCGATGCGCTGGGTCGCACTCGGCGTCGATTATGAGATGGCTGGCAAGGATCTGATCGATTCAGTCACCCAATCGAGCAAGATCGCCCGCGCGCTCGGTGGCAAACCGCCCGAAGGCTTCAACTATGAGATGTTCCTCGACGAAAAGGGCGAGAAAATCTCCAAGACCAAGGGTAATGGCCTCAGCCTCGAACAATGGCTGACCTATGGCAGCGAAGAGAGCCTGTCTTTCTACATCTATCGCGAGCCCAAAAAGGCCAAGCAACTTCACATGGGCGTGATTGCGCGCGCAGTGGATGAATATTACCAGTTTCGGGGCAATTACCCCGCGCAGCCCATTGAACAGAAGCTCGGCAATCCGGTCCACCACATCCATGGCGGCAAGGTGCCTGAAGGCACGCCGCCCGTGACGTTCGGCCTGCTGCTCAATCTGGTGGGCGTGATGGGCGCGGAAACTTCTGAGGAGCAAGTCTGGGCCTATCTCTCCAACTATGTGGACGGCGCAACGCCCGAGAATCAGCCGGAACTGGCCAAACTCATCCCGCTCGCGCTTGCCTATAATCGGGATTTCGTGGCCCCGACGCTCCAGCGCCGCAAACCCGAAGGCATTGAGCGCGCGGCGCTTGATCGGCTCGACCGCGAACTGGCCGCCCTGCCCGCCGGTGCAACTGCCACAGATATCCAGAACATCGTTTATGCCATCGGCAATGAAGGCGGATTCGAGAATCTCCGCGACTGGTTCAAGGCGCTTTATGAAACTTTGCTCGGTTCGAGCGCAGGCCCGCGCATGGGCAGCTTTATTGCGCTCTACGGCGTAGAGAATAGTCAGAAGCTTATTGCGGAGGCTTTGGCCTAACCCACTGTCATCAAAGAGTCACAAATCTGCCATAGGGGCGTCATCGACTCGCCCCGATTGGAGATTGCGCCATGCTGCGCCCTGCCCTTCTGTTTGCCTCTGTTGCCTTGGCCCTGCCTGCATTTGCTCAGGATGCGCCAGCGCTTTCCGCGGAGGACGTGGCCGCACTGCGCGCCGAAGTGCGGGCTTTGCGTGAGGAAGTGGCAGCGCTGAAGGCTCAGCAGGCACAAACCGATGCCAAGGTCCAGCAAGTCGCCGCCAAGCCCTCCGCACCGATGCCAAGCTGGAAAGGTGCCCCGCAACTGAGCGACAGCGACGCCGGGTTCAGCTTCAAGCCCAAAGGCACCATTCAGGCAGACGCAGGCTATGTCGGTATCCGCGGCTCCACTGGCGGCACGGTCGGGCCGATCTTTGCCGGGTTCGGCGCGGCTGGTGTCAACACGAACAACCTTGGCTTCAACAGCCGCCTGCGCCGCGCGATCATCGGCGCAGAGGGCAGCCTGCCCGGCGGCTTCGGCTATAATGTGGAATTTGAGCTCTCGCAGGGTTCGGTCGGCTATGAGGATGTCGTCCTCACCTACCAGAAGAAGGGCAGCCCTCTGAAGCTCACCATGGGCTATCATTATCCTATGGCCAGTCTGGACTTGATGACCAGCAGCAAGTTCACCAGCTTCGCCGAACGCGCGGGGATGAACGACGCGTTTGGCTACTCGCGCCGTCTGGGCGTGTCTGGCAACTGGACCAAGGGCGAGACCATGGTGAGCGCGGGCCTGTTCAGCGATGATATTGCCAACACCAATTTCAACCATACTGGCTGGGAAGCCGCATTCCGGGGCGCTTGGATGCCCAAGCTGGGCGATACGCAACTCCACATCGGCCTGAACGGACAGCACCGCGTGGCCCCGCGCGATGCGCAGAATATGCGCTTTCGCCAGCGCCCCTACACGCAGCTGACCGATCAACGTTTTCTCGATACGGGCCGCATCGCAGCGGACGGCGATGATATTTTCGGCATGGAACTCGCGGCAATCCACAAGGGCTGGCATGTTGCGGGCGAAGCGCAGAAGCTTTGGGTGCGCGGCTATGATGACCCGACGCGCGTCTTTGGTGCGAACAATGGCACAGGCGGGGCCTCTGCCTATCTGGCGGATGATGCGTCGTTCTTCTCTGGCCATGTCGAAGCAGGAATCTTCCTGACCGGAGAAACACGAGGCTACAAAGGCGGGCGATGGGACCGCACCAGCGTGAAACGCCCGTTCAACAAGGGCGGCTGGGGCGCGGTGCAGCTCAATGCGCGTTTCGATTACACCGATCTGCAAGATCGCGTAGCAGCGGGCACGTTGACGCCGGGCTCGCTCAACTTCGCCAATGGCGGCACGCAAACCGGCTATGGCCTCTCTGCAATCTGGATGCCGACCGACTATCTGCGTTTCCTCGCGCAATATCAGCATATCGCGGTGCAAGGCGGGCCAGCGGCGGTCGCGGCCTTCACAAGCACCGTGCCGAGCTTTGATCAACGCGATTACAGCACCGACGCCATGTTCATGCGCGCGCAGGTCGATTTCTAAACCTCTTGCGGCGGGCAGCAAAGCTGCCACACTCCGCACATGGGATTCGGTCGCGTCATTTTCCCGATCATGCTGGGGTTCTCTGCCCCGGTGGTTGCTGGCCCGATCATTGTATCACCAGTGGCGGACGCGGTATCCGTCACTGTTTATCGCAGCCATGACAGTCAGTCTGGAGACCCAATCAATCTGGACGATCTGCAAGGCTATGCGCTGATCACCGAGTCACGGCGGATCAGCCTTCCCGCCGGTGACGCCACAATCCGCTTTGAAGGCGTTGCAGGCGGCATCATTCCAGTCAGCGCGGTTGTGACCGGCCTGCCCGGCGGCGTGGTTCAGAAGAACCGGGACGCGCAGCTGCTCACGCCCGCGGCACTTGTGAATGGCAGCTATGGGCGGGTCCTCCACCTCAAACGAACCAACCGCAAGACCGGCAAGGTGACAGAGGAGGATGCTGAATTGCTCGCTGGGCCGGAAGGCGGCGTGTTGGTGCGGACCAAGGCCGGGATCGAGGCGCTGGGCTGTGCGGGGCTCCCCGAAGCACTGGGCCATGATGGCGTGCCGCCCGGTCTGACCGACAAGCCGACTCTCTCCATGGACACGCGCTCGAAAAATGCGACCGAGGCTGTGGTCAGCCTCACCTATCTCTCCAACGGGTTCGACTGGGCGGCCAGCTATGTTCTGCGCGTGGGCGACACGCCGGGCAGCTTTGACCTGTTTGCCTGGCTGACGCTCGCCAATGGCAATGCAGAGAGTTTCGTGCGGGCAAACACGCAAGCGGTGGCCGGCAAGGTCAACCGGGAAGAAGACCCAGAGGATGCCGAAGACCCGCTGCCCCCAAAGGTCAGCCTCTCCTGCTGGCCGATGGACATCACCAGCACGCATCGTGCTTACGCATGGTCTCGCCTGCCCTTTTATGATGGCCGGCAACGCCCCAAGAGGGTGCTGCGCGTTGATGGTGAAGCCGATGCCGCAGACATCATCGTTACAGCCCGACGGCGTGAAGAGAAAATGCTGGACGTTCCCGTGGCGATCTCGGCGCTGGCCGCCGAGATGGAAAGGCTAGGCGACCTGAAACTCTACCGGATCCCTGAACCCGTCATCGTAGCGGCGAACGCACAAAAACAGATTGCGCTGATCACAAACCGGAGCGTGAAGGGCGGCTTGACCTACGGTATCTCGACGCCCTTTGATTATACTGTGTTGACCGATGAATTTGACTGGCAGCCCATGCTGCGCATCATCCGGTTCCGCAACGATGAGGAAAGCGGGCTCGGCCTGCCTTTGCCTGCCGGGCGGCTTTCCCTGTTCGATGAAGCGTCCGGCCAAACCATTCCCTTGGCAGACGAAACCGAGGATCAAGGCATCGCAGTCCGACTTGAAGACACTGCCGTGGGTCAGGACAGCTATTTCGTGGCAGGCACCTCCGCGCATGTGATGGCCAAGCTCGAACGCATCAAAGAGCGGAATTATGAGCGCAAGGAAGGCAATGAGAATTTTGAAGACATAGATTATGGCGACTATAAATTGACCATCTCAAATGCCAACGCCTTTGCGGTGACCGTCGAAATTCCGGTTATGGTCAACCGGCACGTCAAACTGAAGCGGCCATCCGAACGGCTTGTGTCGCGCAAGGGAATCAAGGCCTGGGTCGTCACGCTGGAGCCCAACGCACAGCGCGAATTCTCTTATCGTCTCAAGCCCAATCAATAGGGCTTGCAACAATGATATATTGTGTCATAAATCCGATGTGACTAAGGGAGATGGAGAATGAAGCGCAATCTTGCAGGCCTCGCGCTGCTGGCCCTCACCAGCGGAGCCCATGCCCAATCCGCGCAGGGGGATGTGGCCGTCACCATCTATAATGAGCAGCTCGCGCTGATTCAGGATACACGCACGCTTCAGCTGCCTAATGGCCGCGCCAAGGTGGAATTCCCCGATGTGTCGGCGCAAATCCGCCCCGAAACCGTGAGTCTGGCGGGCGCAGGCATCGGCATTGTCGAACAGAATTTCGATTATGATCTGCTGTCCCCCGACAAGATGATGGCCAAGGCGGTGGGGCAGACGATCACGCTGGTGCGCACCAACCCCGCCACGGGCGCGGAAACGCGCGAGCAGGCCAAGGTGCTGGCAGCGAATGGTGGCATCGTCCTCCAGATCGGCAACCGCATCGAAGTTCTGCGCGATGACGGGCTTCCGGTGCGCGTGGTGTTTGACAAAGTGCCAGACAATCTCCGCGCCCGTCCCACGCTTTCCGTGACGCTGCAAAGCGCGCAAGCGGGTTCGATCCCGGCGCGGCTCTCCTATCTCACGCCGGGGCTTGGCTGGAAGGCAGACTATGTCGCGCTGTTCGATGAAAAGGCGCAGACTATAGACGTACAGGGCTGGGTCACGCTGACCAACAACACCGGCACGACCTTCAGCAACGCCAAGACTTTGCTCGTCGCGGGGCTGGTCAATCAGGTGAACCAGAACCGCTATGGCGGCTATCCGCAGCCTCAATATGGCGGCGGCATGGACACGGCTGGCACCGAAAGCGCGGCGCGCGGCAAGCTCGGTGATTATTATCTCTATCCGCTCGCCGAACGCACCACGATTGCCAATGCGCAAACCAAGCAGGTCGGCTTTCTGGATGTGGCAGCAGTCCCCGCCAAAAAGGCTTATCAGTTCGTCAGCCAATGGCTGCAAGTCACCCCGCAACCGATGAGCGCATCGAGCGTGCTCAAATTTTCTTCCAGCGCCAATGGCGGTCTCGGCGATGCGCTGCCTGCCGGGACGGTGCGCGTCTATATGCGCGATGCGCAAGGCAATCCGCAATTTGTGGGCGAAAACAGCATTGGCCACACGCCGATGGGCAGCGCGCTTTCGGTCAAGACTGGTGAAGCGTTCGATGTGAAGGTCGCCACCAATGTCGTGAAGCGCGAGCGGCTGAGCAGTTCACGCTGGGTGACGAGCATGAGCTACACGCTCACCAACGCATGCGACAAGGCGGTGACAGTCGATCTGGCGCAGGACGGCCTATGGGGTGATGTACGGATCAAGGATCAGAGCCGCGAAGGCAAGCGCATCTCTGCCGACCGAGTGGAATGGAGCGTGCCGGTGCCCGCCAACGGCTCTGTCACGGTGACGGCCACGTTCGACAGCCGGTGGTGACAGCCTTCGCATCTGCGTCATCCCCGCGAAGGCGGGGATCCATGGGCACAACCTTGTTCAGTTCTGGCAAAGCGGTGTTCTTTGGTTCCCGCCTTCGCGGGAATGACTGCTATTGGGCGTTGGCGACATTGTTTGCCTTTCTGCCCCTCACCGCCCACGCCCAGACGGTTTCCACCTCTGATCGCATGAACGACGTCTCGGTCTCCATCTACCGCGATCCCTATCGCGGAGACGGACCCGTCAACCACGACTGGCCAACCGGTTATGCGCTCATTTCCGAAACGCGCACCATCACGGTTCCAGCAGGCGCAGGCGTGCTGCGCTTTGTGGGCGTGGCGGAGGGCATGTTGCCGGAAAGCGCCATCGTTACGGGCCTGCCAGCAGGCGTAATCGAAAAGAACCGCGATGCGCGCCTCCTCTCAGCGCATGGACTGCTTGATGCGCATCTGAAACGCCGCGTGACATTGGTGCGCACCAACCTCAAGACCGGCAAGAAGGTCCAGCAAAGCGCGATTGTCCGCTCAGGCCCAGATGGTGGCGTGCTGTTGGAAACGCCCGATGGAGTGGAAGCGATGGGCTGTTCCGGCTTGCCCGAGCGCCCGACTTACACCGAATTGCCCGATGGCCTATCCGCCCGCCCCGTCTATTCGGTGCGGACGCGTGCCAAAAAGCCGATGATGGTTACCGTAAAACTAACCTATCTGGCACAAGGGTTTGATTGGTACACCAGCTATGTCGCTCTGGTTGACAAGGACAGTGACACCCTCGCGCTGACCGGCTGGGCAACCATCCTCAATGGCGGCGCGCAGAGCTTTCCCAATGCGCGGCTGCAACTGATCGCAGGCAGCGCGTTATACCGTCGCAAGCAGGGATTGGGACAGGAGCGCGCGCCCGACCTGACGCTGCAATGCTGGCCGATGGACAGCACCGCCACGCACCCGCGCACAGACTTTGAGCGTCTGCCTTTCTACAGCGCTCCACGGGAGGAGATCGAGTTCTTCTCAGGCGAAACCCGGCGCAAGAATGAACGCATGTATGACGTTATGCCGGCACCGGCCATGATGGCGATGGCGCCACCACCGCCGCCTCCGGCGC
>CALMZE010000164.1 GCA_937870585.1 uncultured Sphingomonadales bacterium
AACATGAGTTCGTCGAGCCTGTCGGGACGGCAACTCGCGGACGCGTTGCAACTGCCTGCGCGTTTTGCTGATGCGGACGGGCTGGCCTTTGCGGCCTATGATGTGGATCTGATTATTCCCCGCACCGGGCCGATCCGCGCCGATTTCCACGCGACACCCTTTGCCGAATTTGCCGGGTGGCAGCTGATTGCCATCGCCAATCCGCGTGATCCGGCGCGTGGCCAGCGGCTCGATCAGCCTGAACGCGGGCGCACCGCCGTCGCCATTGCCGCCACGCTGGCGCACGAAATCAAGAACCCGCTTTCCGGCATCAGGGGGGCCGCGCAATTGCTCGACAGTCGCGTTGCGCCCGAAGATGTGGCGATGACGCGGCTGATCCGGTCCGAAGTGGATCGCGTTGCGACGCTGATCGACCGGATGGAGGGCTTTACCGATGATCGCCCCATCGAACTCGGCCCTCAAAATATCTATGCCATCATTGATCATTGCCGCGATCTGGCGGGGCAAGGCTTTGGCAAGGGCGTGACGATTGTCGAAGAATATGATCCCTCGCTCCCGCCCGTCCTCGCGCACCGCGACTCGCTAGTGCAGGTGGTGCTCAACCTGCTGAAGAACGCAGCCGAGGCCGTGGAAGGGCAGGAGCAGCCGCGCATCCTGTTGACCACGCGCTACCGCCATGGTGTCTCCGTCTCGCGCGCCGAAGGGAAGGGCCGCCAGCCCTTGCCCATTGAACTCTGCGTGATCGACAATGGCCCTGGCGTGCCGCCCGAACTGGCTGAGCGGATTTTCGATCCCTTTGTTTCGGGCAAGCGCAAGGGGCAGGGGCTCGGGCTCGCGCTCGCCGACAAGCTGATGCGTGATATGGGCGGGCTGATCCAATATGTGCGGGAGGGCTCCCCGCCGCGCACCGTGTTCAGGCTGTTGCTGCAGCGGACAGAGGATAAAGAGGCATGAGCGGAAAAATCCTCGTCACCGATGACGATGAAGCCATCCGCACCGTTGTGGGGGAGGCGCTGCGCCGCGCTGGCTATGCCGTGGAAACGGCGGATTCAGCGGCGTCTCAGGCCGAGGCTTTGTCTCGGCGCAAGCCCGATGTGCTGATCACCGATGTGGTGCTGCCCGATGCAGACGGTCTCGATCTCGTGCCGTCTCTGATCGCGGCCTATCCCGGCCTGCCGGTGATCGTCATTTCGGCGCAGAACACGCTTTCCACCGCCGTTCGCGCGACTGAGAAGGGGGCGTTCGAATATCTGCCCAAGCCGTTCGACCTTGATGAACTCTGCAATGCGGTCGCGGAAGCGCTGCGGCAAAAGGGCGGGGCGGTTGGTCTGGCTGAAGCGGATGATGATGGCGGGATGCTGCTCGTCGGGCGGTCCCCTGCCATGCAGGAGGTGTATCGCACCATTGCCCGTGTTGTTCCCAATGATTTGGGCGTGCTCATTCTGGGTGAATCGGGCACTGGCAAGGAATTGGTTGCGCGCGCGGTGCATGAACTGGGACCGCGCAAGGCTGGGCCGTTCGTCGCGGTCAACATGGCGGCGATCCCGCGCGAACTGATCGAAGCCGAGCTGTTTGGCCATGAACGCGGGGCCTTTACGGGGGCCGCCGCGCGCGTGGCGGGCCGGTTTGAGCAAGCCGCGCGCGGTACGCTGTTCCTCGATGAAATTGGCGATATGCCGATGGAAGCGCAAACACGGTTGCTGCGCGTGCTCCAGTCCGGCGAGTTTACGACCGTGGGTGGCAACCGCCCGATCAAGGCCAATGTCCGCATTGTTGCGGCGACCAACAAGCATTTGCCCGATCTGGTTGAAGCGGGGAGCTTTCGCGAAGATCTCTATTACCGCCTGAATGTCATCCCCATCGATCTGCCGCCTTTGCGCAAGCGGGGCGAAGATATTGTGCTGCTCGCGCGTCATTTCCTCGCCAAGGCAGTAGAGGAGGGCTTGCCGGCCAAGCAGTTGGACGCCGGGGCTTCCCGCCGTCTGATGGCGCATGAGTGGCCGGGCAATGTGCGCGAGCTGGAAAATCTCATGCGCCGCCTGGCGGTGTTGACGCGCGATTCCACGATCAGCGAGGAGTTGATCGATGCGCAGCTGCGCCAGACCTCCGATGTCGCG
This sequence comes from uncultured Sphingomonadales bacterium, assembly GCA_937870585.1. GTDB lineage: Bacteria > Pseudomonadota > Alphaproteobacteria > Sphingomonadales > Sphingomonadaceae > Aquisediminimonas. The sequence goes on from CALMZE010000164.1 coordinate 2,118, forward strand.
CAACCGGCGATCCGCACCTATGCTGACGATAGCCTGTCACTGGCGGTGCAGCAGCATCTGGCCGACTATTTCGCCAGTTTTGGTGGAGCCTTGCCACCCGATGGCCTGTATCACCGCATCCTCGCCACCATTGAGCGCCCCTTGCTCAAGGCGGCGATGGAAGCCGCGCGCGGCAACCAGATCAGGGCGGCGCGCCTGCTGGGCGTCAACCGCAACACGCTGCGCAAGAAGCTGCAGGATCTCGACATCAATCCCGGGCATGGACGGGCTACATCCATCTAAACTGTTGCCGAAGTGCGACAAGTTGAACAAAAACTGTGGTGCTTTCGCCACGATCATCGCTTAGTGTCACGCGAAAGACGCATGACGAAGGGCGAATCTGCTTGAGCGAAACCAAGCCTGCATCGACGGACATGGCGCTGCCCAGCAGCCGCCTGTACCGCATGATGGAATGGCCTCCGCTCCGCAAATTGCGCCCGGCGGCAGAGCGGCTGGCCGTGGCCACGCTCGTGCTGACGCTCACCGGCAGCTATTTCATCCTTGCTGGCGGCAAGATTGGCCAGCCCTTGCTCGCGCCGCCGCTCGTAGCGCTGCTGCTGGTGGCAAACCTGATCCCCGCGATCACGCTTGTCGTGCTGGGTGCGCGGCGCTTTGCCCGCAAACGCGCGATCAAGGCGGGGGCGGGAGAGGAAGGTGGGCTTCACGTCCGACTGGTGTCGGTCTTTTCGGCGACTGCGGCGATCCCGGTGCTGCTGCTCGTCATCTTCGCTTCGCTTCTGTTCCAGTTCGGCGTCGATTTCTGGTATTCGCAAAAGGCTCGCGGCATCTTTGAAAATGCGAGCGCGCTCGCCACCAATTATTATCGCGAAAAGCAATCGACCATCATCAAGCAAACCGAGGTGATGGCGAGTGACATTGGCTATAATCTGGGGATTGCGCCCATCGAGAGCGCAGATTTTGCCTCCAGCTTTGGCTTTCAGGTGTTCCAGCGCGAATTGTCTGAAGGCGCGATCCTGCGGATTTCCGCAAAGAATGGCGTGCAATCGCTCGCCATCGTCAATCCCTATAATAGGCCTGCAGACAATTGGGTGCCGCCCGATGTCGCCGCGACCCTGCTTTCCAAGGCGCAGACGGTGTTCCGCGACACGGGCGAGCGAATGGAGGCGGTCACGCCGGTGCCGGGCCATAAGGACTTGTTCCTTTACGCCTCGCGCGTCGATAATTCGGCGGCGCTCGCGCAAACCAAGCGCTTCACCACGGTCTTGGGCGATTATAACAGTCTGGTGGACCGCTCACGCACGTTGCAGTTGCAGTTCCATGCGGCGCTGTTTCTGGTCGCCCTGCTGATCGTTGGCGCCGCGATCTTTTTCGCGCTGATGGTAGCGGACCGGCTGATCCAGCCTGTCACGGCGTTGGTGACTGCTGCGCAGAAAATCGCTGATGGGGATCTCAGCGTCCGCTTGCCGCCGATGGGAACGCGCGATGAAGTCGCCGAGCTCGCGCTCGCCTTCAACCAGATGACCGCGCGGCTGGATGAGCAGCGCCGTGAACTGGTGGGGGCCAATGCCTTGCTCGACCGGCGGCGCTCACTGATCGAAGCGGTGTTCTCCGGCGTGTCGGCAGGCGTGATCGCCATTGATGCGCGCAATCAGGTGCGGATGCTCAATGCCTCGGCGGCGATGCTGCTCGGCGTGGATGGAGACAATGCGCCGGGCAAGCCCTTGTCTGTTCTGTCGAGCGAACTTGACGCCATGGTGTCATCGCGAGACGTGGAAGGGCAGCTCCTGATTGAGCGCAACAAGGATACGCGGACGCTGGCCGTGCGCATTTTGGCGGACAGTTTTGGCCATGTGATCACCTTTGATGACATCACGCAGCAATTGTCCGATCAGCGCCGCGCGGCCTGGTCTGACGTCGGGCGGCGCGTGGCGCATGAGATCAAGAACCCGTTGACGCCCATCCAGTTGGCCGCTGAACGCATCAAGCGGCGCTTTGGCCGGGGCGAGGGGGAAGACAGCGCGGTGGCGCTCAAACTCTCTGACACGATCATCCGGCAGGTCGGTGATCTGCGGCGCATGGTCGATGAGTTTTCGGCCTTTGCGCGGATGCCAAAGCCCGAATTCGCTGAGGAATCGCTGGAGGATATCTGCCGCCAGACACTCTTCCTCTATGAAGTGGCGCATCCTGACATTCGCTTCTCTCTGGCGTCCGAAAGCGCGCTGCCGCCTTTGTTGTGCGACAGACGGCAATTGGGTCAGGCGATGACCAATGTCATCAAGAATGCCGTGGAGGCGATCGAACAGAAAGTGGAGCGCGACGGGCCGGCTGACCATGCCGTGACTGTCAAGTTGCAGAGTATCGACGGGATGCAGCAGGTGCAGGTGGAAGATAGTGGCATCGGCCTGCCGACCGAGCGTGAAAAGATCGTTGAGCCCTATATGACGACGCGCGCAGCGGGCACCGGGCTTGGCCTCGCCATCGTCAAGCGAATTGTGGAAGATCATGGCGGCACCATCAGCTTTGCAGACCGGCCCGGCGGCGGCGCCGTGGTTACACTCAGCTTGGCCGCGCAGCCGCAAACCCCGCATATTGAGCATGAAGCCGCGCCGCGGCTGCTGACCCGAATGGAGGACTGAAACCCATGGCGTTGGACATTCTGGTGGTGGATGATGAGCCGGATATTCGCGAGCTGGTTTCTGGCGTGCTCGAAGATGAGGGCTACACCACACGCACCGCCGCCAACAGCGATGAAGCCTTTGCCGCGCTCGCCGATCTGCGACCGTCTCTGATCCTGCTCGATGTGTGGCTGAAAGGCTCGAAGCTGGACGGGCTGGAACTGCTCGATGAGATCAAGCGGCGTGATCCGAGTCTGCCCGTGCTGGTCTTTTCGGGCCATGGCAATCTGGATACGGCGGGGGGGGGCGGTCGCAAAGGTGGGGCCGGGTTCATTGAAAAAACATTTGAGGGCGCGGGGCGGCCCTCCCCCGGCCGGCGCGCGCCACCCCCGGGGGCATCGAGCACCGAGAATGAGGCGCTCAAGGCGCGGGTGGGCTATGAAGAGGAACTGACCGGCACGTCTGCCGCCATCAATACGGTGCGCGCGACGCTCAAGCGCGTGGCCCCCACGGGCAGCCGCGTGCTCATCACCGGTCCGGCAGGCGTGGGCAAGGAAGTGGCCGCCCGTCTTCTTCATAATTGGAGCACGCGCGCCTCATCACCCTTCATCGTCGCCAGCGCTGCGCGAATGACACCTGAGCGGGTGGAAGAGGCGCTGTTCGGCGTGGAGCGCGCGGACAATGAAGTTATCCCCGGCCTGCTCGAACGCGCGCATGGCGGCACTTTGTTCCTCGATGAAATCGCTGACATGCCTGTAACGACGCAGGGCCGCATCCTGCGCGTGCTGACCGAGCAAAGCTTCACGCGGGTCGGAGGATCGCGCACAGTGCGCGTGGATGTGCGTGTCGTTTCCGCCACATCGCGCAATTTGCAGGAGGAAATGGCTGCGGGGCGGTTCCGCGAGGATTTCTATTATCGGCTGAATGTGGTGCCGGTGCACATCCCGGCGCTGTCTGAACGGCGCGAGGATATTGCACTGCTCGCCCGTCACTTCCTCGCACGGCTGGCGTTTGAGCGGTACGGAATCGCGCCGGACATTGCGCCTGATGCCTTGATCGCGCTGCAATCCTTCGATTGGCCGGGCAATGTGCGGCAATTGCGCAACGTGATTGAGCAGACGCTGATTTTGGCGCCCTTTGACCGACTGCAGCGGATCGAACTGGATATGTTGCCAGTTGAAATCCGGGGCGAGTCCGTGCCGCGCTTCGATCTCGCCACTTCGCCCACGATCATGGGGGCGCCGCTGCGCGAAGCCCGTGAGTCGTTTGAACGGGAGTATCTGCGGATTCAGATCCGGCGCTTTTCAGGGAACATCTCGCGCACGGCTACCTTTATCGGGATGGAGCGCTCGGCTCTGCACCGTAAGCTCAAGCTGTTGGGTATGGCGGAAGATCGGGAAGAGGACTGACCCTATTTTTTGTCTATCCGGTTGGAATTCAAGCAAGGTTCTGCTATCGACTAGCTCAAGTCAGCCAAAAGGACGATAAAGTCCTGTACGCGGCCATCATGTCGCCAACAGCAAGAGGTGAAAATGCCCGACAAGCCCAACAATCTGCAGGATGTGTTTCTCAACAGCCTGCGCAAGACCAAAATGCCGGTGACCATGTTTCTCGTCAAAGGCGTGAAATTGCAAGGCATTATCACTTGGTTTGATAATTTCTCTGTCTTGCTTCGGCGCGATGGACAGTCGCAGCTGATCTACAAGCACGCCATTTCCACGATCATGCCCGCTCAGGGCGTGGACCTGTCTGTTATCGCCAGCGCGTCCACCGGCTCGCCGAAAAATGGAAAGGCGCTGCAGGATGTGTTTCTGGGCGCGATCCAGCGCGAGCAAATGCCTGTGACCATGTTCCTTGTGAACGGCGTGATGCTGCAGGGCGGCATTCTGGCGTTTGATCTGTTCTGCCTGATCCTGTTCCGCGATGGCATGACCCAGCTTGTTTACAAGCACGCGGTGTCAACTGTGCAGCCTGCCCATCCGCTGAACCTTGCCGAAGAAACGCAAGGCACCGATTGAGCGTCTTTTCCCGTTCAGAGGCTGATGACGTAGCGCGGGGCGCCCGCGCCGTTATCGCGTGCCCGGATGACGGGCGCTCGCCCCGCTCTGCCGAAGCGCGGGAAGAGGAGGCGCGTGGGCTGGCGCTCGCCATTCATATCGAAACGGTTGAAACGCGCACCTTCCGCATCCGTCAGGCCAAGCCAGCCACGCTGTTCGGTTCTGGTCAGGTGGAAGAGATCGCCGCCATTGTTGCCGCGCATGAGGCAGAGCTTGTTATTGTTGATGGTGGCCTGAGCCCGATCCAGCAGCGCAATCTGGAGAAGGGCACCGGCGCGAAGGTGATCGACCGCACCGGGCTGATCCTTGAAATTTTCGGCGAGCGCGCTGCGACTGCCGAAGGCCGGTTGCAGGTGGAACTCGCTCATCTGGATTATCAGGCCGGGAGGCTGGTGCGCAGTTGGACTCACCTGGAGCGGCAGCGCGGCGGTTTCGGCTTTCTCGGCGGTCCCGGAGAAACGCAGATTGAGGCGGACCGCCGCCTGATCCGCAACCGTATGGCCAAAATCAGGCGGGAGCTCGAAGAAGTTACCCGCACGCGCGGCTTGCACCGCGCCCGCCGCCAGCGCGCGCCCTGGCCGGTGGTGGCGCTGGTCGGATATACCAATGCAGGCAAATCGACTTTGTTCAACCGGATGACCGGGGCCGAAGTGATGGCCAAGGATCTGCTCTTTGCCACGCTAGATCCGACGATGCGGCAGGCGAATCTGCCAGGCGGCGGCAAGACCATCCTGTCCGACACGGTGGGCTTCGTGTCCGATCTGCCAACGCAGCTGGTCGCTGCCTTTCGCGCCACGCTGGAGGAGGTGATTTCAGCGGACCTGATCGTCCATGTCCGCGATATGGCGCATCCCGATTGTGAAGCACAGGCCGATGATGTGATCCATGTGCTAGAAGAGATTGGCGCGCGCGGCGATGAAGGCGCGCCGCTGATCGAAATCTGGAACAAGGCCGATCTGCTCGACGATGAAGCGCGTGCGCGGCTGGAGGCGGAAGCCGCCCGGCGCGACGATGTGGCCGTGATTTCCGCGTTATCTGGCACAGGACTGGAGGCGGCGGCGCAGCTGATGGCGCGCCATCTGGGGCGGATGCACCGTCTGCGCGATGTGCGCGTCTCTATGGCCGATGGCGCGTCTTTGGCCTGGCTTCATTCTCACGGCGATGTGGAACAGGAAGTCGCTGATGGCGAAGAGATGGTGATCTCCGTACGCCTGTCTGATGCAGATTGGGCGCGGTTTCAGGCGCGGGGATAAATATCGTCGCCCCCGCGCAGGCGGGGGCGGGTTGGACAGATTAGTGCGGAACCCTCAGCACGGCCCCCGCCTGCGCTGGGGCGACCTTGGGGAATTGAATTGCGCGTTTGAATCCGGTTCAACTAGCCCTGCTTCGCCTTCACCCACTCGGCTTCTTTCTCATCCAGAGACATGGCAGCAAATCCCGGCGCACCCTCAATCGAGCGAAACCGCCGTTCAAACTTGGCATTGGCTCCGCGCAGGGCGACTTCGGGATCAACCCCTAGATGCCGCGCCCAATTGACGACGGCGAACAGGAGATCGCCAACTTCCTCGGTGCGATGCGCGTCCGAGGTCGCGTCCTGCACCTCCGCAATCTCCTCATGCACCTTGGCGAGCGGGCCTGCTGCGTCGGGCCAGTCAAACCCCGTCCGTGCTGCGCGCTTCTGGAGCTTTTCTGCACGCATCAGGGCGGGTAGACCCAGCGCGACGCCCGCCAGCGCGCTCTGATCGTCCGACCGGGCACGTTCTTCAGCCTTGGTCGCTTCCCAATCGGGTCGCTCGCCATCGCCGAAGACATGCGGATGCCGCCGCTCCATCTTGGTAACGATCGCACGAGCCACATCGTCAAACGCGAAATGCCCGGCTTCATCAGCCATTTGCGCGTGGAAAACGACCTGAAACAGCAGATCGCCCAGCTCATCCTTCAGCGCCGCCATATCGTTGCGCGCGATGGCATCGGCCACTTCATGCGCTTCCTCGATGGTATAGGGCGCGATCGTCTCGAAACTCTGCTCGCGGTCCCACGGGCAGCCTTCGGGCGAGCGCAGGCGGGCCATGAGTGCAAGCAGGGCGTTGATCGGTGTCTCTGTCATGATCGCCAGAAAGCAGGGCAAGCGGCGTGCGGCAAGCCCTTTCCTTAAACGTCAACCTATGATTAGGCTGATGGCATGACAGTCTTTTCGATTCACGCCTTCGATCCACCGGGCGATGTGCCCGCGCTCCGCCAACAGGTCCGCGCGCTTGTCGCAGCGCATGAAGGCGGGTGGGATCCCGTTCGCCGCACCAATTGCTGGGCGACTGCCGACCGTGTGTTCTCCAAGGCGCTGGGTGAGGCCGGTTTGCTCGGCATGATCTGGCCCAAGGCCTATGGCGGGCATGAGCGGCATCCGCTCGAACGCTATGTCGTGCTGGAAGAATTGCTCGCAGCGGGTGCGCCAGTGGGTGGGCACTGGATCGCAGACCGCCAGACCGGGCCGCACATCTTAAAGCTCGGCACGCCCGAACAGAAGGAAAGATACGTCCCCGCCATGGCGCGCGGCGAGTTGTGGGCGTGCATCGGCCTGTCTGAACCGGGGGCCGGATCGGATCTGGCCTCGGTGCGGACGCAGGCGCGCGAGACGGATAAGGGCTGGGTGCTCAATGGCCAGAAAATCTGGACATCGGGCGCGCATGAGGCCGGGCTTATGCTGGCGCTGGTGCGCACCGAAGAGGGATCGCAGCGCCATGCCGGTCTCAGTCAGTTCCTGATCGACATGGACACGCCCGGCGTGGTCGTGCGCCCGATCATCGACATGGCAGGCAATCATGATTTCAACGAGGTGTTCTTTGAAGACGCGCTTATCCCCCACGGCGCGCTGATTGGCGAACAGGGTGCAGGCTGGAAGCAGGCGACGGCGGAACTCGCGCTCGAACGCTCCGGGCCGGAACGCTATCTTTCGTCTTATCTGTTGCTGGTCGCGTTGATCGACGCGGTGGGCGAGACGGCGGACGCGCAGGTAACGGCGCTGATCGGGCGGCTGACGGCGGAACTCTGGACGCTGCGGCAAATGTCCATGTCGGTCGCGGCGAAACTGGCAGCAGGTGAAGATCCCATGGTTGAAGCCTCGGTCGTCAAGGATCTCGGCAACAGCTTTGAACAGGATCTGCCCAAGCTGGTGCAAGCCGCCCTTCCGGCGGATTTCGATCTGGCTGATGGTTCAAAGCTGGCGCGGGTGCTGCGGCATTTGCTGATCGCTAGCCACAGCTTTTCCCTGCGCGGCGGCACGCGCGAAATTATCCGCGGCATCATCGCCCGCGGTCTGGGTCTGAGGTGAGATCATGAGCGAGAACCGCACTCTTTTGCTCGATAGCGCCGCTGCGCTGTTCGATGATCTGGCCGGACTGGACGCCGCCGCCGCATGGCCACGCTTTGATGCGGCAGGCTTTGCGAGCCTGTTGGTCGCTGAAGCGCAAGGCGGCTTTGGCGGGGACTGGGGCGATTTCTTTGCCGTGATGCGGATGGCGGGGGAAACCACGCTCAGCCTGCCCATCGGCGAAACCATCCTCGCCACACGTCTGCTGGCAGATGCCGGGATCGAAGCGCCGCAAGGCTGGCTGAGCATAGCGGCTTCACTGGACGCTGTGCCGTTCGGACGCGCGATCAAGGCGGTCGTCATTGCCGATGGCCAGTCACTGAAGTTGATCAGTGCGACCTCTGTCACAGAAGCCGCTGCGACAGGCGATCCGCTGGACGCGGTGCAGGGCGACGTTCTGGCGTCGGCCGCTTCAAACGCCGATACAATGCAACTCGGTGCATTCCTGCGCGTGGCGCAAAGCGCAGGCGCGCTCGACCGGGCTCTGCGCATGGCGATGGAGTATACCGGCCAGCGAATGCAGTTCGGCAAAACTCTTTCGCAGCAACAAGCCGTCCAGCAATCACTCGCCATCCTCGCGGTTGAAACGGCGGCGGTCGATGTGGCGGGGCAGGGGGCTGCTGCTGCGCTCGACCGGGGCGAGGCCGCGTTCGAGATTGCTGCTGCCAAGTTGCGCACCAACATGGCAATCGGCACCGGTACGAGCATCGCGCATCAGGTGCATGGAGCGATTGGCTTCACCCACGAATATGATCTGCACCGCTACACGCGCCGCCTGATGGGCTGGCGCAGCGAGTTCGGCAATGATCGCTATTGGGCGGAAAGCACTGGTGCGTTTGCCTTGAAGGCGGGCGGTTCGGGTCTGTGGGGTGCGCTGACGGCCCGGACGGACAAGGCGGCCTAAAGGGGTTCGCCTTATCCGCCATTCCCGCGAAGGCGGGAATCCTGCGCAACACTTGATGCTGGACCCCCGCCTTCGCGGGGGTGATGAGAATGGAATTTATTCCCCCGTAAAATTCGGAGCCCGCTTCTCCAGCAGCGCGTCCACCGCTTCCACATGGTCGGCCGTTTCGTGCGCCAGTGCCTGATAGGCCGCTGATAGCTCCAGCACATCATCCATCCGGCTGTTCTGGCCTTCGCGCAACAGGCGTTTTGTGAGGCGCAGGCTGCGTGGCGGATTGCAGGCGATGCGGCCTGCCAGTTCGAGCGCGGCATCCATCAGTTCAGCATCGGGCACGACTTTGGAAACCAGCCCCATCTCCAGCGCGGCCTGCGCATTAAATCGATCTCCGGTCAGGAAAAGTTCGGCGGCCTTGGAATAGCCCAGAACCTTCTGGAGAGACCAGGCCCCGCCATCCCCGGGGACGATGCCGACCTTGATGAAGCTCGCGGCATAAAGCGCGCTTTCAGCCGAAATCCGCACATCGCACAGGCAGGCGAGATCCATGCCGAGGCCGACCGCATGGCCGTTCACCGCTGCAATTGCAGGTACTTCCAGTCTCATGAAGGCGCGGACCACCGCCTGCACGCCGCGCCGGTAATTGTTGCGGGTATCAACCGCCACCTTTTGCGGACCGATGCCGGTGCGCGCCTTCATTGACTTCAGGTCTCCGCCCGCGCAAAAGCCACGGCCATTGCCCGTCAGCACCATCACGCTCACCGAAGGATCGGCATCCAGCCCGTCGAGCGCGGCAATCAAATCATTGCAATCATCGAGCGTGCCGATGGCATTCAGCGCTTCGGGCTTGTTCAGCCGTACGATGGCGACGCGGCCTTGGCGCTCGATCTGGATGAAGTCTCCCATGAATCTCTCCTGTCGGTTGATGATTGCGCCTACCGTGTCTTTTCAAGGCGCGCAAACCGGCTTAGGGCTTGAGCGGAGCCACAGGCCGACTTAGTAAGCAACACAAACAAACTGCCGAGGACTGCCCATGAAAACGCGCGCCGCCGTTGCCTTTGAAGCCAAGAAGCCGCTGGAAATTGTCGAACTTGATCTGGAAGGCCCCAAGGCGGGCGAGGTTCTGGTGGAAATCATGGCGACGGGCATCTGCCACACAGACGCCTACACGCTCGACGGCTTTGACAGCGAAGGCATTTTCCCGAGCGTGCTGGGCCATGAAGGCGCAGGCATTGTGCGCGAAGTGGGCGCGGGCGTGACCAGCGTGAAGCCCGGCGACCATGTGATCCCGCTCTACACGCCCGAATGCCGCCAGTGCAAAAGCTGCCTCTCCGGCAAGACCAACCTCTGCACCGCGATCCGCGCGACGCAGGGGCAGGGCCTGATGCCCGATGGCACCAGCCGCTTTTCGTACAAGGGCCAGACCATCTATCATTATATGGGCTGTTCGACCTTCTCCAACTTTACGGTGCTGCCCGAAATCGCGGTTGCCAAAATCCGTGAGGATGCGCCGTTCCAGTCAGCTTGCTATGTTGGATGCGGCGTGACGACCGGCGTTGGAGCCGTCGTCAACACGGCAAAGGTGCAGGTGGGCGACAATGTGGTTGTCTTCGGTCTGGGCGGCATCGGCCTCAACGTCATTCAGGGCGCGCGGCTGGCCGGGGCGGGCAAGATCATCGGCGTGGACATCAATCCCGACCGTGAGGAATGGGGCCGCAAGTTTGGCATGACCGACTTCCTCAATTCGCGTGGCATGAGCCGCGAAGACACCGTCGCCAAGATCGTCCAGATGACAGATGGCGGTGCGGACTATACCTTTGACGCAACCGGCAACACCGAAGTGATGCGCACTGCGCTTGAAGCTTGCCATCGCGGCTGGGGCACTTCGAT
>CALMZE010000165.1 GCA_937870585.1 uncultured Sphingomonadales bacterium
GTGAGCTGCATTTCGCCTGAGAAGCGGCGATAGACCACCACTTGCCAGCGGCTACCATCGGCCAGCAGCAGGCCAATGCGATAATTCATCCCGGCGACGACTTGCTGGTTGACGCCCTCAATTGTCTTGACGGCAGACTTGCCGGGCAACTGGCCCGCAGCGAAATCAGCGGCGGCCTTGACCATCGGGTCTGCGGTGTTTCCTGCGCTCCAACCCCCGGCGATGGGCGGCGTGGGCGCAGCGGAGACCATCGCCGGAGCCTGCAGCGCTCCGGTCAACATGGCGCAAGCTACGGCGCGGATCATCATCTTGCGGATCATCATTCCTATTCCTTCACCATCAGCCCAGTGCCGCGAGCAGCAGCACGACAGAAAACACCACCAGCACGACCGCGAACACGATCATCAGCGCCTTGCGCGGCGGTTGGGCCTGTTCGGGCTGGCCATTGGGGAAAATGAGTTCAACCTGCGTGCCAACCGATGGACTCGGCTTTTCGCGGGCGACCTTGTCCGTCACCTCATAATCCTGCCCTGCATGATTGAAACGATAGACGGCGGCATGAACCACTTCTTCCCGACTGACGGACCCGTCGCCGCTCTGCGCATTATCGAGCGCGGAGACATGGCGGATGACTTCTCCCGTCACCTTGGTCCAGTCATCACTGTTCCCGGCGCGGATGCGCCCCACAACATACCATAAGGCGGCCAGGCACAGCGCCAAGCCTGCAACAAACCCCACAAAATCCATGAGCACACCCCCTGCGCAAATGATCGACCGATTGCTGGATCAATTCAGGCACGACGAGTGACTTCGGCTCAAACGCCACGCCCCGGCGCACAATCGCGATCCCTACCCTGAGTGCTTCAATATCAAGCATTTTTTGGGAGACAAGGGTGGTTTGCAGGATGGGAAACAGGCCAAACAAAATCGCGCAGTTCAAGTTGCCGAGATTTATCGCTTCTCAATATTCTTCAACTATTCAGCATGAAACGTCGTGATGACACAAGATTGGGGTGATGGATTGTGAGTTTCATGAGCTTTGGCCGAAAGGCTTTCGGGCGTAAGGGCATAGACAATCAGCCAGCCGAAACGCCCAAAGGAGGCGGCCTGTTTGGCGCTCGCAACAGGAACATTGGACACTCGCCTTTTGATCTCCATTTTGAAAAAGCGCAGCGGCTGGTCAATGACCTTCGATATCCATACGCTGGGTGTAGCGCAGCTCTTGATACTCTCACTCCGGAAGAAAGGGGTGAGTTGCTGGCGGATATGGTAGGCCGACCCGGCCTTTATAGCGGCTATGGGCGCGAGAAAGTGCCTCAAGAAGCCATTGCCCAAGAAACGCTGATGTGCCTCTGGCAAAAGGAAATCTCTGTTCGCGCAGAGCACCTTGGAGCTATTCTGGCTCTGCTGACCGGCGACAAACGCCATCGCGAGCACAGACCTTATCGTAAACCGATCGACACGCTGCTGCGCCTGATTGATAGCGCCATCCAACAGGGCGCTTACCTCTCCAGCAATGATTGCCAGTCTTTGGCGCAGATGGCGAGCGATATTCGCGCCGCGCGAGGATCATACAGCAAGGCAGAAACCAAGAAGATGATTGCCTGTGCTGAGCGGATCGAGAAGCTGGCGGGCGTGGAGGTCAGCGCAACCGAATTCCTGATGCAGCGCTGTGAAGGCGCTGAAAATCCCTGCGCCATCGAAGTGCGGGAGAGGCCCAATGCCGCATTCTGGGCCAATCTTCTGGCTGAAGTGACGGGTGCATTAGAAGAGATCCGTTTGGCCACCAAAGGCTCTGTCACGCCAGCCTGGGCGCGCAACGCCGCCGCGTTTGAGGCCGCCTGGCCTGCATGCGGTGATGTTCAGCCCCGCTTTGAAGCATGGGCGGGCAGCAAACAGCCGGTTGATGAGTTGAAGAGGCATAACGGCAAGCGCAATGGCTGGGCCGCTGCTGACGCGTATCGCTCCTTGCCAGGCATGATCGAGGCAGCGCAGGCACATTCGCGTTTCACTTGGAATGGGGAGCAGATCCCAGGGCTAGACGTACTGGCCGATCTGGAGAACCCGGACTGGACAGCGCTGGTTGAGCATCTGATTACCCAGCGGCGGGCCACCAAGGCCACAGCAACCTGGCAGAAGGAGGCGCTGGCATTGTGTGATCGTCTCGGTCGGGATGTGGTCGAGACGCGGCTGCACGACTGGCTGGCGCTGTTCCATGCCCCCGCACTGGGACGGGCGGCCTACACCCGCATATGCAATGGCGAACGCTTTGCCGCTGCGCTGGATCGGTTGGAAATCGCGCATCCGGATTGGCCAGAGCGCCATGGGCAGGACATTCCGGCGCTTGGTCGCGCTATCGCCATGGCTCTGGCGAGCGGCGACCGCGCTGGACTGTGCCGCGATCTGCATCCCGAACTGGTGCGGCTTGATGACCATGTCTACAAGAACAAGAGCGCCACGACTGGCGTGCTGCATATGCTGCCGCCGCGCTACAAGGAGAGCGATGGGCGCGAAACCTATGCCACCATGTCAACCTGGATGCGCGTGAGCGTCGCGAATGAAGAGTTTCTGCGCGGCGCTGTATGGCTCGTGGCTCTGATGCCGGATCGTTTGCGCGCAATCGAAGCGCTGGAACAGGTCGCCCGGAGTGCGGCAACCTATATACAGACCGGGGACGATGGCATGCGGTCCAAGATCGTCGCCAATGCTGCCATCGCGACGCTGATCGCTCTGGGCGGGCCAGACATTGACGCCGCAGTGCTGCGCCTTTCGAAAGATGTTGAGCACAGCACCATCAACGCTCCGCTGCTGGCCTATCTCAATGCTTAGAGGGCGTTGATCCTCCCTGTGCTCCGGCCATGTGCCGGAGCCTTGCGTGAGCCTGGCAAACATGGTGTCGCAACGCCACAGGGCTCCGGCCTTCGCCGGAGAACAGTAGGGCGGGGGCGAGCTTGTTTCGCAAGGACCGTTTGCGCTCCAGAAAGGGCTGCTGCGATCAGTTATGCTCCTCATAGCCCTTGCGGGTCTTTTCGAGCGTCAGCTTGTTCGCTTCGCGTTTGGCGCGGTCTTCGTCTTCATAGCTTTTGACCACGCGCTGGCCCTTGGTGCCGATGCGACCGAACTCCACGATCAAGGTGGTGCCGTCCACGCCCACGCGCCAGAATTTGCTCGAAGCCCCGGCAATCAGGCGATATTCAGTCATGCCGGACGCGGCAGTCTCGTCCTTGCCTTGAACTGCCTCGTCGGCAACGGGGACCGTGCTTGGCTCTGGTTCGGCAACTGGTGCGGCGGACGGCAGGGGGATCCCCGCAACAGGATTGGAATCGGCGAGATCCCAGCTTGAGCGTTTCAACTCCTGCTCAATCCGCTCAACGACTGCGCTGCGATGGCGCAGCCAGCTGGTCACGGGCACGTCGATCACGCGCCAGCCAAAGGCGCGCAGGATGCCGGGGCGGAATACGAAACGCTCTTCAATGCCAGTCGCGCTGGTTGGTGCACGGTCAAGCAGGACGCCGAGTGCATAGCCGCTGCCATCCGGATCGACCACTGCCAGATCGCAGCGGAAACTTGCCCCACCCACATGTTCGTGAACTTCATGCCCCTTCTTGCGCAGCGCTTCTGCAATGGCGCTGCGTACAGGGTCTGGTGGCAAGGTGCCACCGAAGGTGCGGGCGGCATCGGGGTTGAGCGTTGCCAGAACGGCCTGCGCATTGTCGTGCGCTCCAGCGGACTGCGCTTCGGCAAAGGCGAGGAAGCTGCGCAAGGCGCGGGCACCGTCATTATGGATGTTGGTGATCGCCTCGGGCGCAATGGTCGAGATGATCGCCATGTGCCGCTTGGCCCGGCTGAAAATGACGTTGAGCCGCTTCTCGCCACCGCGCTGATTGATGGGGCCAAAATTCATCGCCATCCGCCCATCGTGGCCGGGAGCGTAACAGACGCTCATCAGGATGATGTCGCGTTCATCGCCCTGCACATTTTCCAGATTCTTGACGAACAGTCCTGCAAACTGGCCGCTATCCTCGCGCTCCATTTCACGCGTGATGAGACCGTTGAACGCTTCGTCTTCGGTGGCAAGCCGCTCCAGTGCGTCCTCGATTTCGGTCTGCTGCGCTTCAGAAAAGGCCACGATGCCGATACTCAATCCGGTGTCCCGCTGGAGCAGTTCGCGGACCAGCCGCGCGATGTAGCGCGCTTCGGGCAGGTTGGCGCGGCGGTCATACACGCCGTCCGCGATGCGATGCGCTGTAATGGGGGCGGCCAGCAAGCGGTCCACGCCAACCGACCACGCCTCGTCATCGTCGGAGTTGACCGGGCCAGACCCCAGATGGCGGGCGCGCAGCGACTGATCCGGAATCGTCACGAGCTCGCCTGCGTAAAAGGCCGCATTGGAAAAGCTGATCAGCGCTTCAAACCGGCTGCGATAATGCCAGGCGAGCAAGGTGGCGGGCAGGTTGCGCGCGGCCTGACTCAACAGGCTGTCAGCATCCAGCACGATGGCGATCCGCTCCCCATCTTCCTCAGCCACAACCTCCATGTCTTCATCGGTTTGTGACGTTGCAAAGAAGCTGGTGGGCGGCAACTGCATTTCGTCACCCACGATTACCACCTGACGCGAGCGGCACAGCGCGGGCACGGCGTCTTCGGTGGGCACCTGGCTGGCCTCATCGAAAATGACGACATCGAACAATTCGGGTTCGAGTGGCAGCGTGTCAGACACGGAAAGCGGGCTCATCAGCCAGACCGGTTTCAGATCGTTGACGACACGGCCCGTCTCTCCGCTCGCCAGTTCGCGGATGGATTTGTAGCGCATCGTCTTGCCGAATTCATGCCCCAGTTCGCGGCGACCGGTGGCGTAGATCTTCTTGAATTCACGCCCGGCTGTGTCGAGCTGCGTCACCGAGGTTTCGGATGTTTTCACATTATCGCGGAACTGGCGATGCAGCGTCGCACGGATCGAGTCCGAATTCTGGTCTCGCAGCAGGTCTCGTGCGGCGGCGGCGCGACGCGAAGTGGCGATCATGCGATCAATGTCAAAGCGGCGGATTTCGGGATTTTTCCGTTCGCGCTTGGCAATGGCCTCGTCCACGATCAACGCTTCAATCTCTGGGAGCGGCAAAGGCAGGCTGGTGAGCGCGGTTGCTATCGCCTGTGGCGCTGCATGAACTTCGGTCAGATGCGGCAGCAGATCGGGCAGATCATCGAGACTTTCGCGCAGATCGCGCAGCAATTCGGCCAGATCATCCCAAGTCAACGTGCCGAGGTTGGCGAACGTGTTGGCGAGACGCTGGGTCAGCGCGTGCATAGTGGGGGCGTGTTGGGCGATCCGGGCCAGCGCGTCTGATCCATTGCCTGCCTTGGCCAGTCCCAAGATGCTGCTCGTTCCGCTATCTGGCGTGCCATCTGCCAGCTGGTTGCGGAGGGCGAGCAGGGCCGCGAGATTGGGCGTGCCAAGCCGCTGTTCCAGTGCGGCAAGTGCATTGCCATGGTCGTCGCGCGCGGCGTGATGCGCGGCCAGCGTTTCCAGCACTGTGACGATCTTGGGCTTCACGGCATGGGCGGCAAAGTCATAGCGGGCCTGCACCATCGTCTTGAGCGCGCGCCACGCACCGCTGAAAACCCCAAAAAGAGAACCCTCTTTTGCACGCGCCAACTCCAGCGCGGCAGCCGTGTCAGCTGGGCTGAGCGGATCGCTCCAACCTTGCGCGTTCTTGGCAGCGGTCTGCTCGGCGGCCCGGAGCGCAGCAATCGTGGCGAGGTTCGTCTGCAAATCCTGTGAGGCGGACGAAAGCGGGTCGAGCAGGCCCGGCGTGTTGGCGAGGCGGGTTGAAACCAGCTGCTCGGCAAGCGCAACAGCACTCTGCGCATCGGTAAAGACCATGTCGCTGGAGAAGGGCAGGTTTGCATCGTCCAGCAACGGGTCCAGCCGCTGCAACTGTGCCTCGGCGTCGTTAAGGGCGGACTCCACTTCGGAATAGGGGCGTTCGTGCCGCAAAATATCGGCCTTCAACCGGGCAAAGGGATGCGCGGCAAGGCTTGATGTTCCGACCAACTCGTGTGTCGCCCGGACGATGCGGATCGCCATGTCGCGATGGGTATCCCACAGTGTCAGCGTGGGGAGCGCCTCTCGCGCGGCGGCCCCAATGGCGGATGGCGGCGCAGGCAATTCCGTGGCGCGGCGCACAAGATCGCGCAGCGGCATCTCGCCGTCGTTGCCTTCGCTCCCAACCGCCGCTTCAAACGCGGCAATCGCCTGCACTTGCTCGCTCAGGGCAGAAACGGTCTGCGTCCGCGTGGCGCGCGCTTCGTCCAGTCTGTCGGGCGTGCGGCCCCAGCGTTCATAATGATCGCGCAGATCGGTGATGAAGTCCTTCTTGTCGTCCTGCGCGTCATGAATGATGGTGGCAAGGCCAGCCAGCCCGGCTTGCCCAAGGCGGTGATACACCACATCGAGCGCAGCCCGCTTTTCGCAGACGAACAGCACGCGCTTGCCCTGACCGGTATAGTCCGCGATCAGATTGGTGATGGTCTGGGACTTGCCCGTGCCCGGCGGGCCTTGAATGATGTAGCTGCGTCCGGTCCGGGCAAAAGCGACGGATTGATCCTGCGTCGCGTCGCTTGCAACCACGCCCCATTGGTCTGCGGGCGGGATCGGCGGCGGGGCCTCTTCCACAAAGGGGCGCGGCTCAATCGAGAACACCTGATCAAAGGCGGGCTGCGTGACGGGGGCCTCTATCAGCGCATTGTAATCGCGAACCAGAGACATTTTCTTGTAGTTGAAATTGGCGAGCGTGACGCTGGTGAGATCAATCTCCCAGGAAAATTTGTGCCCTTCGCCTTTGACCTTGGCATAGGCGGTGCTCTCAGTCTCTGCGACCATGAACTCGCGCTTGGGTGTGTGGCCGCCGCCAGTTGCAATGCGCTGCGGCAGCGGGTCTGGCTTCACGAATTTTTCAAACAAGGCGAGCCCCAACGGGCGATAATCATCGCGCGAATAGCTGAATTCGGCCTTAGCGCTGATCGTTTCCTTCTTGCCGGAGCGGCGGCGGTTGAACGTGTTCACTCGCGCCACTGCGCGTTGCAGGATCAGCCGGATTGCGGGGCGCTCCTGCAACTCCAGCCGAACGCCTGGCTCGCTTTCATGGATCTGCGTGCGGATCGCCTCATGGATTGCGGCAATCGGCGTTTCCGCCAGATCGACCGTTTCGGGTAGCTCAATATTGTAGAGCTGGCGCAACATGTGCCGCAGCGCCGGGTTGAACTCCGCCACGGATTCGGCGCAGGTCATGACATATTGATCGCGCACGCCCTTACGTCGCGCCACCTCCACCGGCAGCCACAGCAGGGGGGACGAGATGCGTTCCTCCGGCGATTCCTTCAGATTGTGCCAGTGCAGGAAAGCGACCGTCAGGCGCAGGCTGGAAAAGCCGTATTCGTTGCGGTTGCGGCGGTTCTCCTGAATGATCCTGTCGAGTTGAGACGGGATTTGTGGCTGGTCTTCAAAGCGCAGCCAGCGGTTGAGCGGAACCGCCTTGCCGCTCAGTGCCTCCTTCGCAAACTGGCCCTTCCAGGTGCACAGCGAATCCGCGCGTACGCTTTCGATGCGCATCACAATGGGGATGCTGGCATCGGTGAAATTGATCGAGCTTTGAGCCGGACGAAAATGGATCAGCCGGTTGCGGCGCGAGAGATCGAACAGCCGATCGCGCAAATGGGCAAGAACGGCAGCGCGACGCCCGGGCACGCTCTGCGCTTCGGCAAGCACGCGCTCGACTTCAATTCCGGTCGGCTGATCGCGCCAGGTATCGAGCCGCCGGGCCAGTTCGGCGACATTGGTCGCACGCTCATGGCGGTTGAGTTCCGTAGATTCGAGAATCAGCGATGCAATGACCGGATGCAAGCGCGGCGCAATGCCGAACAGATTGTCGCGATTGGTTGAAAAACGCTCGACATCCTCAGATTCAACCGGATCAAGACCACAGGCGAGCGATGCCATGACCATGCCCAGCTGGAACACATCAGTGATTTCGTCCTGATGGCCCAGCTCCATCTCCCAGTTCCGCAAACGGGTGATGTAGGCGGGCGTTTTCAGGTCGATCTCGTCGCCATCCAGCACAAAGAGATCGTCAAACTTGGTCCCGGTCTTTTCGTCCTGCGTGACGCGGTAATGGCCGACCAGCTTGAGTGCGCTGGACACATGTGGCTGCACCGCATGGACGGCCTTCAAATTGCTGCGCGGGGCACTTCCGGCGGGGTCAATCAGCGCAAGCTGACCATCCTCCAGTTCGACCACAGTGTCGAGCGTGATGCGGGCAACGCGGCCCAGAGCATGAATGTCTGCCACTTGTCGCATCAGCCCGAGCATGGCGTGGACCAGATCATCCGGCGGCACCCGAACACGAGTTTTCAAGACGGTGCGAAGCAAGCGTGTGGGGGCGGCAGCGGGCGCCGGGTTTGCGCTATTGTTCTCCATGTCCGTGCTCATGCTGCTTTGGCCGCCTGCGCAATCAGCTTGTCGGCGCGCGCCTTGGACCATTTGAGATCGCGCCTCAACGCTCCAGTCAACTGTTCGGTGGCACCGATTTCTGCGGCAATCTTCGCTGCGGCGCGCATCAACGTTTCGGTTGCATCTGCATCCGCCATGGCCAGATCGAACATCAGCGCAATGAAATAGTCGCGCGTCGCATCGTCAATTCGTTCGATGCCAATCTCGGCCAGATCGAGGGGGCTTTCTTCCCGACTGCCAAAATCAGGAAAATAGGCGCGCAACTGCGTGGTGATTTCATCGCTGCTTTCGCCCACTTCGGCCATGAAGCGGGCGAGGAAGGCCCGCGTCATTTGCGTCAGCCGGCTTTGGCCCGGCAGGTCGAGCGCTTCGATTGAAAGCGGACCGCGCAATTGCTTGTTCAACCAAGGGGCAAGGTCAGGATCATCATTCCACCACAAATGCAGTGCGCGGGCGCGCAGATAGCTTTCGGGGTGGGAATGGCCCTGCGATTTGCCGCCTGTGGCCTCCACCTCTAGCGCCTGACGCAAATAGGCCTCGGGGTCGACACTGGTCAGCCCCGTCATGACCTTGACGAGCACGGCGACCGCCGGTCCGGGAGCACCCGCCGCAATGGCTGCGCCGCGATCTGCAAACAGCTCTGTATGCAGGCTCAGAAGCCGCGCGGTTTCCCGGTGGGATGGTTTGGCACCCGGATAGGACAGCGCGTGATCAAAGACCCGCGTTGCCCGGTAATGGCCGCCCTCATTCATCGACCAGAGCAGATAGTGCGACAGTTCATGGCCCATCAACGCCAGCAATTCGGCGGGATCAAGTTTTTCGAGGATGGGGCCGAAAAAGACGAGGTGGATTTCGCCCGGCACATAAACCAGAGACGCGTTCATTGAGCCATCATTGGCCTGATAGAGCGTGATCGGAGCCTCAATCCCCAGTCTCGCCATCGCGGTGCGGCAGGCCTCGAAAATCTGCGGATGACCGGCTGGCTCCAGCCGGTAGGTATCGCGCAACATGCTGTCGCGAATCTCGCCTGCTTCCTGCGCCAGCACACTCGACGCCGACCATTCCCACGCATGGCGCTCTTCGCTTTGAAGAAAAGCGATGACGTCCTCATGATAGGCAAGCGGTGTCAGCACCTTTTGAGTTTCAACTTCACTCATTCACAAAAAACTCGATGTTCGCAGTACTATATCGGCGTATAAACGGCATGGCTTAAGGCACCGTAACTGTTTTTGTGCGTCGAACTCAACTATTGCGGAAAAATATTGTTCCGCATCGTTTGGCGCGCAAAGTCGCCCCCTGCGGTCGTAGCCCAGCATGGCCCTTGTGCCTGATGATGAAGGTGGCTGGCGGTGCCGTCAGACCAATTGCAACTTTTCTCCGGTCGGTACGGGTCGGGCAGAGGACCTCAGCCTATTGCACTGCAACGGCGGAGCTGTGCGAGGCCATTTTCAAGCTTTGGCGCCAAGAGACGTCACCCTGATGAAATCGTCTGCTGCTTCATCAAGCGAGTCAGCCAATGTTACTGCGGCAAGCGAGAAGCGGGCCGTTCCGGGCACTTCATGCGAAATCAGGCTGCCGTCCGCGCACGCATTGAGCGCAGCGGAGCGCGGTGCAAGTGTCACGACATTGCCGTGCCGCGCCATCTCCAGGCAGGCGTGCTGGCTCGAAAGGCGAAAGCGAGGAAAGCCGGCGCGCTGCAGCGCCTCGCGGCGATCTGGGGCGAGGTTTGCCGCAAAGCCAGGATCAAAACCTGCAATGGCCCAATCATGCTGCAACAGCGTATCAGGCCGGCGTACCTTCGCCGCGGGATGTGATGGCGCACAGACCAGATGATAGGGCTCTTCGATCACCTGCTGGATCTTGAGGTCTCGCCTGGCCGCAAAGGCCGCAATTGAATCGGAATGATAGAGCAGCAACTGCGCGCGATGTTGACGCAAACGCTGGACCCCCATGTCTGGCGACATGTATTCGGCCTCAACGCTGACGTCCTGACGCACGGCGGAAAAGGCAAGCAGCGCTCCGGGTATGAAGCTGTCCATGATTGCGGGGCCGCATACGATCGAGAGGCGTTTGCCGGCCGCAAGCACCCTGGCCTTGCCTTCCTCTGCATGTGTGAGCAGTTCTGGTGCCAATTCGATCAGGCGTCGACCGGCTGCCGTCGGGACGACCGAACGCGTCGTGCGCTCAAACAGGCGGACGTTCCACAAATCCTCAAGCGTGCGAATGCTCTTGGTCATCGCAGAATGTGTCATGCCAAGTTCGTTGGCAGCGGCAGAGAAGCTGCCGAGCCTTGCAACAGCCTCAAACCGGCGGATCAGGACCAGATCAAATGACATGTTCCAATAGCTACATAATGTCGCAGAATAACTCAATTGTCATCCGCAATGTCAACCCTTAGCCGTGCTGGCTGAGGGGAGAGCTTGATGACGGTAGATAAATTTATCGGGTCGAATATCGGCTTGTTTTCGGCGTTCGCCTTTCTTGCGCTGATTGCGATCGAGCAAGTGGCGATCCGGCTGTTCCGACGAAAGGGCAAAACCCCGCTGAAGGACAGCGTGATGAGCATCATGCTCGGCTATCTCAGCGAACCGGCCAATGCGGCCACCGCCTTCATCACGCTGGGTGCGCTTGCTGCGTTCGAGCCGCTGCGGTTCGCAACCATACCCATCACATGGGGAACGTTCATCCTTTGCTTCGTGCTCGATGACCTGCGCTTTTATGTCCACCACCGGCTTGCACACCGGGTGCGCTGGGTCTGGGCGATGCACGTCGTTCACCACTCAAGCGAAAACTATAACCTGCCGATCGCCTTGCGCCAATCATGGACCAAGCATTTTACTGGCACTATGTTGCTCAAGGTCCCACTCGTTCTGGTTGGTTTCGATCCAGTCATGGTCACATTCTGCGGAGTGCTTAATGCGACGTACCAGTTTTTCATTCACACCGAGACCATCAACAAAATGCCGCGTTGGTATGAAGCGATCTTCAACACGCCATCGCATCACCGCGTCCACCATGCCAACAATCCGCGCTATCTCGACGCGAATTATGCCGGTACGCTGATCATCTGGGACAAGTTATTTGGCTCGTTTGAGCCCGAATGCGCAGAGGATCCTCCGGTCTATGGTCTGGTCAAGCAGCTCAATACGCTCAACCCCATCACTGTGCTGACTCACGAATATGTGGGCATAGCGAAGGACGCCAGCCAGTCCGGGCTGCGCTGGTGGCAGAGGCTGGCCTATGTCTTCGCGCCGCCGGGCTGGAGCCATGACGGATCCCGGGAAACATCGGAGTCCATCCGGGCTGC
Organism: uncultured Sphingomonadales bacterium; assembly: GCA_937870585.1. Classification (GTDB taxonomy): domain Bacteria; phylum Pseudomonadota; class Alphaproteobacteria; order Sphingomonadales; family Sphingomonadaceae; genus Aquisediminimonas. The sequence goes on from CALMZE010000165.1 coordinate 11,814, forward strand.
GGCAGGATTTGCTCCGGGAGCCCGCCGCATAGGCGCAGCCAGCGCGGTACCCGCTAAATGAGTGCTTTATTGCCCCAACATTTCGCGCTCACAGAGGCGCTCGTTGCAGCTGCCGGTGCGTTCGGCATCGCACGGACGGCGCGGGTCAGTCCTTGGTTCGCACTCGGGCTTGCACCGTTCGCATGCGCAGGCCTGATTGGTGCGATCCGGATTGGCACGGGCATGACCGGCGCAGTTGAGCATCTCCACCAATTTCTGTCTCGCCCTGGCGCACTGTTTGGCCTTGGGTGCCTGCTGGGCGCTCTGGTGGGCAGAAAGATTTGGCTGCCTCCACTGATCGGCATAGTCGCGGCCATATTGGCTATCCTGATCCCAGCCGCGGGCACGCCTGCTTTTGTTGCCTTGATTGTAGTGGGAGCCATGGCTGCCTATCGGGTGGACGCAGGCAGAGGGCTGTTTGCTGCTGCCAGTTTTGCCCTATTGCTTGTTGGCCGACTGGCTACTGATCCTTTGCGCGTGGCACATCCGTCACTGGCCTGGCATCTGTTCCATCTGTCCGTCGCCTTATGGCTATTGCTCATAGTCAGGATTGCGCTGCTGCTGTCAGACCAATCGCACCTAAGGCGCAGCTAGGACAGGATGGTGCAGCTTTTCGACCGAGACGGATTGCCACCCGGCCCGTGCAGCCGACCGAATAGTCGCGGCACAGGCGTTGAGGGATGTATCGCCTCATGCCTGTGCATGAACGCTTTTGGAAGAAGCACTACCGGCTGGCGACAGCTTCAATCTCCACAACCGCACCGGGCGCAACCAATGCAGAAACGACGACAGACCGCGCCGGGAAAGGTGCTGCGAAAAACTCGCGATATGCAGCATTGAAATCATTCATAAGGGCCGCGTCAGTGAGCCACGCAGTTACCTTGACCACATCGGCCAGCGTCAAGTTGTTCGATTCCAGAATCTGCCTGAGATTGCTGAGGGACTGCCGGGTTTGTGCCACCATATCGCCTGCGATAATCGCGCCATCTGCGTTGCGCGGCAGTTGACCGGAAATATAGGCAACATCTCCTGCAAAGCGAATGGCACTCAAGGGTGGTTTGGACGGGGCGGTTGGCATTCTGGCGGCTCCATTGCAGAGGAATTGACCCCCCGACTAGTCCGATCAGACAACCAAAACCCAACAGAAAGTTGCTCATAGTCCATAACAAAAAGTAATGGACAGGGCATAAAATTGTCACGCCATTTGCTTGTTTCGAGTGTCATTCAGTGCGACAAAACTGGCCATTAGAGTCTGATAACAACATGTATCAAGGGGGGCACCATGCCATTTTCCAAAGCCAAATTGCGGACGCGCTTGATGCTGAGCGGGTCAATCATGGTCGTGCTTCCGTCGATGGCCCTGGCTCAATCCTCACCACCCCCGGCCGAAAAGGATCAGGCCGCCGTGGAGGAAATTGTTGTTGTCGGCAGCCGCATTGAAGGGGCCAAGATTTCTGGCGCGCTTCCGGTTTCGCTGCTCAATGAAGATCGCATTCTTGCAACGGGGAGTGTTTCAGGCGACGAACTGTTCCGCTCTATTCCGCAGGCAGGTGATGTCCAGTTTCAGGAGGCGCGCACCACGGGCAACCTCAATGACGCGCGGGGCGACAATGCCTCCATCAATCTGCGCAGCGTCGGCACAGGCAATACGCTTGTGCTCTTGAACGGCCGGCGCATGATTCTGACGCCAGGCACGCAGACAGAGAATTTCGTTCCGGTGCAGACAGCCAATACAAACTCTCTGCCGGTCGGCGCGACTCGCCGGATTGAAGTGCTGCGTGATGGCGCTGCGGCCATTTATGGGGCCGATGCGGTCGCAGGCGTGGTGAACGTGGTTGTCGACGATCGCTTCAAGGGCCTTCGCGCCGATGCGCGCTATGGTTTTGCCGATGGCACCAGCGAGGCCACAGCGGCCCTGAAAGCAGGGTTTGAAACCAAGTCCGGCGGGAACTTCATGGTGTTTGGCAGCTACACGCACCGCACCCCGCTCTACACGAGCGAGCGTGATTTCGCTGTCAGCGAAGATCACCGTGCGGCTCTGGTCGGCACGCCGTGGGAAGGGGATACCTCCTTCGACAACCGCTCCACCTCTTCGCCCTGGGGTAGCTTCACGACGGTCCCGGTGACAGCAGTCAGGCAGAGCGGAACTGCGCTCACGGCCAGTGGCGTGTTCCATATCGAGCCCGTTGCCAACACTGCTGCCGGGTGCTCCAGCGCGGCGCTGCCGGGCAATATATGCATTCGCAGCGGAACGATCACCGGTGCCAATGATCGTGTGCTGCGCTATGACGAAAACCCGGATCGCACGATCCGTGGTGAGCTGGATCGCATCAATCTGTTCAGCACCTTCAAGCAGGAGATCGGCTCGATCGAGCTCTTCGGTGAGGCGGGTTATTACCATGCCAAGCTTCAAGGCCAGCGCGAGCAGTCTGCTCCGATCTCCAGTGCGCCGATCACAATTCCGGCGAGCAACTACTACAACCCGTTTGGCGCAACGACGATCAACGGCGTGGCCAATTCCAACCGTCTGGCCGGATTGACGGGCGTTCCCGCAGCGGGCCTTGCCCTGCGCATCACGACCTATCGTCCGGTTGATACCGGTCCGCGTACCTTTACCGTGACGGATGACAGCATACGCGGCCTGCTGGGCGTGCGCGGCAATTGGGGTGATTTCAAATGGGAATCGGCTGCCACCTACTCCTGGGCGCGCACAGACGATCATACCAAGAATGCGATCAGCAACACTTTGTTCCAGCAGGCTTTGGCTCGATCGACGCCGGACGCTTATAACCCGTTCAACGGAGGGAGCCTGACCAACTTCTCGCTGGGTGATGGCACGCCCAACAGCGCGGCGACGATCAATTCCTTTCTGGTTGATGTCCACCGTATCGGAACAACGTCGTTGGCTACGCTTGATTTCCGGGTTTCCAATGGCAAGCTGATCGAACTTCCTGCGGGCCATATCGGCTTTGCAAGCGGCGTCGAAGTGCGCCGTGAAACCTACCGCGACAATCGCGATGATCGCCTGGATGGCACGGTGACGTATAAGGACAGCGTGACGGGCATCACCTATGGCACGGATGTCATGGGCGCCAGCCCGGCACCCGATGTCTATGGCAAGCGCACTGTGGCTTCGGCCTATATTGAATTTGCTGTGCCTCTCATCTCAGCTGACATGAACATTCCGCTGGTTCAGTCGCTCGATCTCCAGCTGGCGGCGCGTGACGAGCATTATTCGGACTTTGGCAATGTCTTCAAGCCGAAGGTGGCGGGTGTTTGGGAAGTAATGGATGGCATCAAGTTCCGCTCGTCCTGGTCCAAAAGCTTCCGCGCACCAAATCTTGCCCAATTTTACAGCGCAGGCACACAGGTGGCCAACACGAGGACAGACTTTGCCGCCTGCCGCCTGAACAACACAAGCTGCACGGGCGCCAGCACGTTGGAAGTGCGTGCGGGCAACCAGAATCTGAAGCCTGAAAATGCCACGACCTTGTCTTTGGGCACGGTCTTCCAGCCCCGCCGCAATCTGACGCTGACGCTCGACTACTGGTCGCTCAAGGAAAAGGGTGTGATCGGCATTCAGGGCGCGCAGAACCAGATCCTCTTCGATCTGCTGGAGCGCCAGAGTGGACGGACCAACCCCAATGTCGTGCGCCTTGCGCCGGTTGGCACGCAGGTCGTGGGTGACCTGTCCTTTGTGCAGGATGACTATTTCAACCTCGGCCCGCGCACTTTGCGTGGCCTGGATTTCGCAGTCTCATATGACCTGAAGGATACGTCACTGGGCGATTTCAACATAGATTTGGGCGCCTCCAAGCTGCTCAAATTCGAACAGCAAGCGTCCGATATGCAAGCGCAGTTGATTGCCGCGAACGCGGCTGGGAAGCTTGGCACGGGTGTGACGATTCCGCTGGCTGGAAGCCAGATCAAGGTCAACGGCAACCCGCAATGGCGGCTGACAGGCAATCTCACCTGGAAGTCCGGGCCGGTGAGTGCGGGCGTCCTGGTCTCTTATGTCGGGTCTGTGTTCGATACCGGCACTGCGCTTGTGAACGGCGAGTTCTTCAAATTGCCCAGCTTCACGACGGTCAACAGCTATCTCCAGTATAAAGGCGGAGAGGATCACGGTGTGCTTTCGGGAATGCGGTTCCGCGTTGGTGCGCGCAATCTGTTTGACAAGGAACCGCCGCTGGCCTCGTCCAACTATGGCTTCCTCGGGTCGCTCCATGATGCTGTAGGTCGTTTTGTCTATTTTGAGCTGTCGAAGGATTTCTGATCGTTGTACCGACCGTGCAAAGGGCTGGCGGCGCGCTCACCGCGCCGCTAGTCTGATGCCATGAGGCTGAGGCAGATCGAAGTCTTCCATGCGGTTTACGCAAACGGGTCCATCAGTGCTGCGGCCCGGGCTTTGAATGTCTCGCAACCTGCGGTCAGCAAGGTGTTGCGGCATACTGAAACACAGCTGGCCATCCGCCTGTTCGATCTGGTGCGCGGACGCCTTGTGCCGACCGACGAAGCCCATGCCCTTTTCCGCGAAGTGGACGAGGTGTTCGGGCGCATTGCGTCACTCCAACAGACAGCCAATAATCTGCGCAATTCCGGCGCTGGGCATCTGAGGATTGGCGTTGTGCCATCTCTGGGTCTGGAAGTTGCACCGGCCGCCATCGCCGCGTTTCGCGCGAAGCATCCCGGCGTCACGTTCGACATCAAGACATTGCATCACAATGATGTGCTGCGGTCACTGTATGAGCGCGAATGTGATCTTGCTATCGGATATGATCCGCCCGATCAGCCGCGCCTCAAACTCAAGAAACTCGCATCCGCCGACCTGGTCCTGATTGCGCGCCCGGGAACCATCCCGCAAGGCACCCGGACGCTGCCGATTGCGGCGTTGCAGGGCATGGATCTGGTCAGCGTGACAGGCAGCGGCCCGATCGGGGATCTGATCGCCGCTGCCTTTGAAAAGGCGCAGGTCGATGTGCGCGACATTGTTTCGGTCAGCACCTATTATATCGCAGCAGCGCTCGTCCGCTTTGGCTCGGGTGTTGCCATTGTCGATGAATTCACTGCGCGGTCTATGGCCAGTCAGGGCCTTGATCTGTTTTCCGTCTCCCCCGGAATGCGATTTGGAATCCACGCGGCCTGGCTGGAAGACCGCCCGCTGTCAAAACTGGGGCTGAGGTTTGTTGCTGCGGTTGAACAGGTGTTGCAGGGCCTGCCTCCGCTTTTCCTCCCCCAAACCTAAAGCTATGGATTGACCCTCTCTTTGTTCGGTCACCCCGGTTGTTCCTGAACCACGCTTCGCTAGCGTGAAGCGATGGATGGGATTGACGAGTCAAGGGCACAGCGTCCGCCGAAATCGGCTTTGGTAATTGGGGCAGGGGTCGTCGGCGTGACCACTGCCTATGCGCTCGCACGCCGCGGCGTCGCCGTCACCCTCATTGACAAGGCCGATGGACCAGCGCGTGGCGCGTCCTTCGCGAATGGCGCGCAGCTCAGCTATTGCTACACCGAGGCGATGGCGAGCCCGGCGCTGTTGCGCCATCTTCCCGCACTTGCGCTGGGTCTCGATCCGGCGTTTAGGTTAAAGCCGTACTTTGATCCCGGCGCTCTCGTCTGGCTGTTGCGGCTTTTGCGCAATGCAACGGCAGGCCAGTTTCGCGCCAACACGTTGGCAGGATTGACGCTCGGGCTGGAATCGCAACTCGCCATGCAGGCTTTGCTCGACCGTCACCCCCTTGAGTTCGGTCACAAGGTTGCGGGCAAGATGATAGTTTATCAGATTGAACAGGCCTTTGCATCAGCGCGAGCGATGGTTGACCTCAAGCGCCCGTATGGCGCGCAGCAGGAGGTCTTGTCGCCAGCTGAGGCCATCAGGATTGAGCCCGCACTGGCTGCGCGCACAGACCCTATTGTCGGGGCAATTTATGCGCCGCAGGAGGCGCTAGGCGATCCGCATCGCTTTTGCGAAGGCCTGTTGTCCGTGCTGGAGCATGATTACGGCGTCTCGGTGCGTATGGGGACGACCGTTGCAAGCTGGGAAGACGCCCCTGACACAGTGAGCGCTATATGCGCCTCAGGAGAGCGGATCGAGGCCGATCACCTTGTTCTCTGCGCTGGGATCGAGGCGCGCTCACACCTCAAAAGGCTGGGGCTCGGCTCGGCTCTGATGCCCATGAAAGGCTATTCCTTTACAGCAGCGCCGGGTGCGGCAGCCCCCGAGATGAGCATCACCGATGTTTCGCGAAAAATTGTGTTCTGCCCGCTCGATGGACAGATTCGCGTGGCCGGACTGGCCGAACTCGGCAGTCAGAACAATGCCGTTGATCAAGAGCGCCTCGCGGATCTGACGGCAGCAGCGGCGCACTCGCTCCCGCAAGCGGCCAACTATACCTCAACTCATTCAGGCTGGGCTGGCTTCCGCCCGATGACAGCCAATTCGCTTCCGATCATACAGCGTATGAGCCCAAGGATTACAATCAATGTCGGCCATGGCATGTTGGGCTGGACATATGCGATGGGGTCCGCTGAACGCGTCGCCCGCTTGATGGAGGGACATTCATGATCGGCAGACTGGCACAATGGGCACGATCAGCTGCGCTCCTTCTGGCGATCGGCCAGCTTCTGATCACGCCGTCTCTGGCTCAGCAGAAGCAGCTTCTCGAATATCCAAGCATCCATTCCCCGGTGGTGGGGGAGAAAGGCATGGTCGTTTCCCAGAACGCCGTTGCGTCCGGGGTTGGGGCGGACATTTTGCGGCGCGGCGGCAATGCAGTCGATGCTGCGGTCGCTATCGGCTTTGCCTTGGCGGTCACCCTGCCGCGCGCGGGCAATATCGGGGGAGACGGCTTCATGCTGGTGCATGATGCGCGCTCCGGAGAGCAAGTCTTCTTCGATTTCCGATCGGTCGCACCCAAGGCTGCAACGCTGCCCTTGTTCCTCGACAATGGAGGTAAGGAATCGAAGGCGGCGGGACGCGGTTATCTCGCGCCCTCGGTGCCCGGAACAGTCGCCGGGCTTGCCATGGCGCACAATAAGTACGGTAAGCTGCCCTGGAAAGATGTCATCAATCCGGCCATTCGTCTGGCGCGTGACGGAGTTGTTCTGACGCCAGACGAAGCCTTTGTGTTTGGCTGGGGTAAGGAGCGGCTCTCGACCAGCGCCGCCGCCAAGGAGACCTTTTACAAGCCCGATGGCAGCCTCTACCGCGCAGGCGAAACGCTCAAGCAAACCGATCTCGCCTGGACGCTGACCCAGATCGCGAAACGCGGGGCAGACGGTTTTTACAAGGGGCCGGTTGCGGAACGCTTTGCCGCCGACATGAAGGCGCATGGTGGGCTGATCACGCTGGAGGATCTCGCTGCCTATCGCGCGGTTGAGCGGCTTCCCTTGCGCGGAACGTATCGCGGGCTGGAGATTGTGACCTCACCTCCGGCAAGCGCCGGTGGAGCGACGCTGCTCAATATGCTCAACATCATCGAGAATTTCGATCTGAAATCACATGGTGCCGGGTCTGCCCAAGCGCTGCACATCATGGCCGAGGCCATGAAGCTCGGCTATGCAGACCGCTATCGCTTTCTGGGTGACACGGATTTTGTGACGCCACCGATCCGGGGCTTCATCTCGAAAGACTATGCCAAGGCGCGGGCCGCTTTGATAGATCACTCAGCGGCAAAGCCAGCCAAGGATATGGGGGCGGGCGATCCGCTGAAGTTTGAAAGCCCATCAACCACGCATTTCTCTGTGGCCGATGCGCAAGGCAATGTCGTCTCGACCACCTACACGTTGGGGGCCGATTTCGGCTCGGGCGTGATGATTGCGGGGACGGGCGTTCTGCTCAACAACCAGATGAACAATTTCTCGCATGAAGAGGCGGCCAAGGCCCTGCGCGATGGCCAGCCATTGCCGCCCAACGCGATGGCCCCTGGTAAGCGGATGCTCTCCACCATGATGCCGACGTTGGTGATGAAGGGCGGCAAGCCCTGGCTGGTCACCGGCACACCGGGTGGCAGCACGATCATCGACACAGTGATGCAGGTGATCGTGAATGTCGTCGATTTCGATCTGAACGTCGAAGAAGCCACGCACCAGCCGCGTATTTTTCAGGATGCGGGCGACAAATTGCGCGTCGAGCCCAATTTCAATCCGGACACAGTGCGGATTCTGAAATCCATGGGCCACACCATCACGTCAGATGAGACAATGGGCAGTGCGCAATCGATCATGATCGACAAGGGCCTTTTCCTCGGTGCCGCAGATCCTCGGCGTCCCGGCGCGCTGGCCATCCCGCCCGAGCGCAGTCAGCCGCGCTAACAAGGTTTTCAAAAAGGGACCAACGATGGACAAGCGACTGACGACCTACATCGCCTTCGGCATGATTGCGGGCGTGCTGCTGGGCTTCATCCTGAACGCGCAGCTAGGCACTGAAACACAGGCGGCCAAGGATTTGGCGGATTATCTGAAGCTGCTGCCCGATGTGTTCCTGAAATTGATCAAGATGATCATCGCGCCACTCGTCTTCTCGACCATTGTGGTCGGCATTGCCCATATGGGGGACAGTGCCGCGCTGGGTCGGATTGGCACGCGTGCGCTTGTCTGGTTTGTGACAGCGAGCGTCATTTCGCTCAGTATCGGCATGCTGCTCGCCAATATCTTCCAACCCGGCGCTGATCTGGCCGCAAGCGTTCCAGTGGGTGCAGTCAGCACTGTCGAAAACAATGTGCCGAGCCTGCGTGAATTTGTGCTTCACATTTTCCCCTCATCCGCCTTCGACGCGATGGCCAGGAATGACGTCCTTCAAATCCTCGTCTTTTCGGTGTTCGCCGGGGTTGGCCTGTCCGCCTTGGGTGAACGCGGCAAATTGCTGGTGCAGGGGTCCGAGCAATTGGCGGAGCTGATGCTCCAGATCACCCATTATGTGATGCGGTTTGCGCCTTTCGCTGTTTTCGGTGCGCTGGCGGCGGTCGTTACGACACGCGGCGTTGGCATTCTGGCGACCTTTGGAAAGCTGGTCGGGCAATTCTATTTCGGGCTGGCACTGCTCTGGGCTATGCTGATCGCCATTGGATTCCTGTTCCTGCGCAACCGTGTTTTCATGCTGCTGCGCTATATCCGCGAACCCTTCCTGATCGCCTTTTCAACCGCCTCATCCGAAGCGGCTCTCCCCAAATTGTTCGAGCAGCTTGACCGGTTCGGGGTGCCGCGCCGCATGTCGGGCTTCATGCTGCCGCTCGGCTACAGCTTCAACCTCGATGGCTCGATGATGTATATGAGCTTTGCGACGCTCTTTATCGCACAGGCCTATGGCATTGAGCTGTCGTTCCAGACGCAGTTCGCGATGCTGCTGACGCTGATGGTCACGTCAAAAGGGATCGCGGCCGTGCCCCGCGCCAGTCTGGTCGTGGTCACGGCGACACTTGCGAGCTTCGGCCTGCCAGTTGAAGGCGTCGCGCTGATCCTGGGGATAGACCAGATCCTCGACATGGGGCGGACCGGTACCAATGTAATCGGCAATGCCATAGCCACTGCCAGCATCACCAAGTGGGAAGGGATGCTCGAAGTCCCCGAGCCGCCCGAGGCGGATTTCCCGCATGCCCCCAGCCACACCGCCGCCGATGGCCGGGCCGGGCTTGATCTGGACAGTGACGCGAAGCCTCTGACATGATCCTCAGTCGCGTCGCGCTCCTTCTGGCAGCACTCTTCTGCCTGACGCCCGCCAGTGCACGGCAGACCAATGTACAACGCGCCATGGCGGTTTCCGCAGCACATCCCCTTGCCGTCGAAGCGGGTATGGAGGTTCTCAAACGCGGCGGAGACGCAGTGGACGCCGCCATTGCCGTGCAAGCGATGCTGGGTCTGGTCGAGCCGCAAAGTTCAGGCCTGGGCGGCGGCGCGTTCATGGTGCGCTATGACGCGGCCACCCGGCGGATCACCGTTTTTGATGGGCGTGAAACCGCCCCCGCCTCGG
>CALMZE010000166.1 GCA_937870585.1 uncultured Sphingomonadales bacterium
CGCGGTCGAACTGCATGCCTTCGACGACATCGAGTTCGAATTCGAGGCCCTTGGCTTCCTCGACGGTGATCACGCCTTCCTTGCCGACCTTTTCCATCGCTTCGGCAATCTTTTCACCGACTTCGGTGTCGCCATTGGCGGAGATGATGCCGACCTGTGCGATTTCGGACGAACCGGCGACGGCCTTGGAACGGCCCTTCAGGTCTTCCACAACCTTGGAGACGGCGAGATCGATGCCGCGCTTCAGGTCCATCGGGTTCATGCCGGCAGCAACCGACTTCATGCCTTCGCGGACAATCGCCTGCGCCAGAACGGTTGCGGTGGTGGTGCCGTCACCCGCTGCGTCGTTCGCCTTGGAAGCGACTTCGCGGATCATCTGCGCGCCCATATTTTCGAACTTGTCCTTCAGTTCGATTTCCTTGGCGACGGTGACGCCGTCCTTGGTGATGCGGGGTGCGCCAAAGCTCTTGTCGATCACGACGTTGCGGCCCTTCGGCCCCAGCGTGACCTTCACGGCGTCAGCGAGGATGTCCACGCCGCGCAGGATGCGTTCACGCGCGTCGCGGCCGAATTTTACGTCTTTTGCAGCCATTGTGCAGTCCTTTCAAAATTCCGTTCGGGCTGAGCTTGTCGAAGCCCTGCCTTTCCTGTTCACCCAGCCTTTCAGAAGAAGGGCAGCCCTTCGACAGGCTCAGGGCGAACGGTGTGTGGGAAAACTCAGGAAATAATCCCGAGAATGTCCGATTCCTTCATGATCAGCAGGTCTTCACCGTCGACCTTGACTTCGGTGCCCGACCATTTGCCGAACAGCACGCGATCACCAGCTTTCACGTCCGGCTTAATGCGGTCGCCATCTTCGTTGTAGGCACCTTCGCCCACGGAAATGACTTCGCCTTCTTGCGGCTTTTCCTTGGCGGTGTCGGGGATGATGATGCCGCCAGCCGACTTTTCTTCAGCTTCGATGCGGCGAACGAGCACGCGGTCGTGCAACGGACGAAATGCCATGATTGAGTTCCTCTCTAGGCGTTGAATGCGGATTAGCACTCACCAAAAGTGAGTGCCAACGAGGCGCATATGGGTGTGGGGCAGGGGGGCGTCAAGGGGAGGCGTGAACTGAATCGTTGGCATTTACCGAAAATAAGCTTCGCCCATGCAATCTTGGTGCATGGCCGAGGCAGATCCAGTTCCGACTTCCTATATTCCCACCATCGAGGCTGCCACGGCGACCGAGATGAAGGAGAAGGCTCACCGCTTGCGCAGTGTCTATCTTGATGCCTGCGCAAAGCTTGAGTCAGAGCTGTATGGCCTCGCACTCCATCTGGCTGTCAAATGTGAAACGTCCACACCCATCGGACAACGCATTGCAACCTTTCGTGGGGCCACGATTGCCGACCAAAAGCGAAAGGTTCGGCTGAACGGATTGATGGATGAGTTGGCCCAAGTGTCTTCTTGCCGGGCGCACATCGTTCACTCATCAATCCATTTGGTATTTGATCTGTCCGATAAGGCAATCCTGATCCAGTTTCGAACCGTGCCACATGAGAAACAATTGAGCTTTACGATTCCGCTTGATGAAATGACTGTGCTGGTCAGAAAAGTTCTGCAACTGGCCCATCGCCTCAAACAGTTTCGAACGCCACCAACTCCAGCCGCTCCCGACGCGACCAGCGCCACAGCATAGGGCTCGCCACGAACAACAGGCCCATGGCGAGGCCGATCCAGACGCCCAGACCTTTGAGCGGGGTGTAAAATCCCAGCGCAACGCACGTCATTAGTCCGGGCACCCAATAGCCGAAGAGTGCGAAGCGCATCGGGATGCTGGTATCCTGCAAGCCGCGCAGCAGCCCAGCGCCCACCGCCTGCGCGCCATCGAGCAACTGGAAGGCGGCGGCGACCACCAGATATTGTAGCGCAAAGCCGATCAGCGCGGCATTCTGAGGCGCATCGGGATCAACATAGATGGAGAGCAGCAGGCGCGGCGCGATGATCATGGAAAGCGCAGTCAGCCCCATAAAGCCGATCCCCATGATAAGCGCCGCCTTGCCCGCCCGCGCAATCGCCGCGCGATCTCCAGCGCCATAATGATAGCCGACGCGGATCGTCGCCGCCTGTGCCACGCCGAAGGGCACCTGAAAGGCAATGGCGGCGAGTTGCAGCGTTACAGTATGAGCGGCGAGTTCTGACGGTCCGATCAGCCCCATCAGGAAGGCCGCACCATTGAACAGCCCGCCTTCGGCCAGCACCGTTACTGCAATGGGCAGGCCAACCACGAACAGCGTCCGCAGCCGCGTCCATTCAGGCCGCCAGAAGCGCCCGAACAGCGCGTAGCGCCGCAAGCGCCGATCCCTCTGGATGACGATAATATACGCCCCGAGCATCACCAGCGTTGTGATAACGCTCGACAGGGCAGAGCCTTCCAGGCCCATGGCGGGAAATCCGCCATGGCCAAACACGAACAGCCAATTGCCCACGCTGTTGATGATGAGCGCCAGCAAGGTGATGACCGTGCCAATCGCGGCCCGGCCCAATGCCGAAACGAAAATCCGCAGTAGCGCGGCCAGAATCGCCGGAATCACGGCCCATTTGAGAATGGTGAGAAACAGCCCGGCATTGTGCGCCACTTCGGGCTGCTGCCCGCTCCACAGGATCAACGTTTCCCCGAAATGGCAGATCAGCATGGCGGGTACGCCTACCATCACCGCCATCCACATCCCCATCCGCACCGTGCGGCGCACTTCGCGGACGCTGTGTCGCTTGCGGCCGAGTTCGGAGGCGATCAGTGGGGCGGTCGCCCCGATCAGTCCGGTCGTCGCCCACAGCATCAGGCCATAGATAGCGACGCCGAGTGAAGAGGCCGCCAGCTGCAATTCGCCCAGCCGCGCGATGAAGATCACGTCCACCGCGTAGACCGCCATCTGCAACAGATTGGCGAGCACCAGCGGACCGGCAAGCGCCAGCATTGCGCGAAACTCGCCGCGCATCGCTTTGTCCTGTTGGTGCGTGTCCATCGATCCTCCCGGTGCAGCCGGTCAGGCTAGGCGAAGGGGGCTGGGAAGGGAACCCCGTTCAGCGAGGATGCAGGAAGTTGGTGCTGTACTGCTTGCAACTATGCAACAGTGGAGCGATAAAGCCGCCATGAGACTCCTGCTTTCCCTCGGCCTCGTGGCCGCATCGCTCCCCGCTGCCGCTCCTGCGCAAGAGCGCGTGCTGACCGTGTTCGGCAATGATGAATGCCCCGCAGCCACCATCTGCGTTCGTGCGCCGGAAAAGGAGCGGTTCCGCATTCCCAAGGAATTGCGCAAGCAGACTGAGCTCTCTCCCACGCAGCGCAGCTGGGCCTCACGCGTTTCCACCACTATGGATCAGGGCCGCACCGGCCCAAGCGCGTGCGCAGCGGCATCGGGCGGCAGCTGGGTCGGCTGTTTTGGCGAGGAAATGCGTCAGGCGCGGGAAGAAGCGCGGCTGGCAGCCGAAGGCGGCACCGATGCGTCTGCCGCAAAGCCGGTGCGGTTGATTTCTACGCCATAGTCACAGCACATGCGGCGCTCCGGCCTTCGCAGGAGCGCTAAGCTGCCATCAGCGCAGGATGGTCTGCCCCGTGCCGGCCCAATCCTTCAGAAATCCTTCAATCCCCTTGTCGGTCAGCACATGGTTGAAGAGCGCGCGGATCACAGCGGGCGGTGCGGTCATCACGTCCGCGCCAATCTTCGCGCATTGCAGCACATGGGTGACGTGGCGGATGCTCGCCGCGAGGATTTCGGTCTGAAAGCCGTAATTGTCATAGATTAGGCGGATGTCTTCGATCAGGTCCATCCCGTCAAAGCCATTATCATCATGTCGCCCGACGAACGGAGAGACGAAGGTTGCCCCCGCCTTCGCCGCGAGCAGCGCCTGATTGGCGGAGAAGCAGAGCGTGACGTTCACCATTGTGCCATCGCTGGTCAGCGCCTTGCAGGTCTTCAGGCCATCGACCGTCAGCGGCACCTTGATGCAGACATTGTCAGCAATCTTGCGCAGCACCTCGGCCTCTTTCATCATCGTGGCATGATCGAGCGCGATGACTTCGGCGGAAACGGGGCCATCGGTCAGCCCGCAGATTTCCTTCGTCACCTCCATGAAATCCCGCCCGGCCTTGGCGATAAGCGAAGGGTTGGTCGTCACCCCATCCAGCAGCCCGGTGGCGGCGAGGTCGGCAATGTCCTTGGTGTCGGCGGTGTCTGCGAAGAATTTCATGGGTGGGGTTCCTGTGGGTGCGAATCTGATTTTGGGGAGCGATAGCCGATGAGGCGCGGCGTGGCGAGTGAAGTACGGCAAAACGGTGTCTGTCAGGCGCAAACGTCCCTGACAGGAGTGTACGCGCTATTCTGGTTTTGATTTGAGTGATGCGTCCACGGAAATTGGCTCTGCGTCGGATGTTTGATGAAGGAAATCGACTCCACATTCTCGCGCACGATCAGTAAGCGTTTCCGCAACGCGGTCGATCCCATGCCATTCGTGATGTGGTGGGTTCTCGCCCGACACCAGTTTTGCCTATTGAGCGACGTTGAATGCGTCATCCAAGAACAGGCTCAGGAATTGATCCAACTCGCGCAAGGCGCTGTGGCCTGCTGCCAGTTTGGTGGACACCGAGATAAGATCATTGGAAAATGGTGGACGCACTAGGGCTCGAACCTAGGACCCGCTGATTAAGAGGGGCTTCATGGGGTCTTCTCGGGTCTTTGCAATTCTACGCCAAACTACTCTCAAGGTCTTGAAACGGTTGGAATAAATCCGCCGCGGATTACCTTAACCTACGCCATGGTTTTCACGAAAATGATTACGTGGCGATTACGTAAGAGAGCGGCGAGCTATGGCAAATCAGGCGATCACCCTTCGGACCTTGGTGACGATCCAACCATGTCCCGGTCGGGATGTCTACACCTGGGATACGAGCCTGCGGGGATTCGGACTGCGCATGACCCACAAAGGCGTGAGATCCTATGTACTGCAATATCGGGTCAACGGCGGCCCGGCGCGGCGCAAGACGATCGGCGTTCACGGTAGCCCTTGGACGACGCAGACCGCGCGCAAGGAAGCTGAGCGGCTGTTGACTATGGTGCGACAGGGCATCGATCCCGTCGAAGAGCAGCGCGAGCTCCGCCGAAAGGAAAGGACGCTCAACTTCTCGTCCTACTGCGACCAGTTCGTCGAACTCTATCTCCAACCCAACTGGCCAGACACCTGGCCCGAGGCGATGCGGACGCTCGAAAACGTAGTGAAGCCGCGCTGGGGTAAGCGCTCGCTGATGTCGCTCAAGCGCGCGGATATGGTGAAGCTGATGGACGACTATGCCGACCGTCTAGGCCGGAAGAAGTACGTCCATTCGCTGCTACGCAAACTGTTCAACTGGGCGGTCGACCGCGAGAACATTCCGGTCTCGCCGCTGACCGGCATGAAGGCGCCAAAGCCCACTGCATCGCGCCGCCGCGTGCTCGGCCAGGAGGAGCTGATCTGTCTTTGGCTGGCCTGCGAGAGGGTCGGCTGGCCCTGGGGGCCTTATGTTCGACTGCTGATCCTGACGATGCAGCGCCGCCAGGAGGTAGCAGAGATGGACTGGTCGGAGATCGACCTCGATGCAACGATCTGGACCGTGCCAGCCGAGCGCGCGAAGAACTACGAGGCACACATCGTCCCGCTCACGGGTCTCGTGATCGACCAGCTAACGGCATTGGGACCGAAGGAACGCGGCCTAGTGCTCACGACCACCGGCAAGACCCCCGTCTCGGGATTTTCTAAAGCCAAACAGGCGCTGGACGAAAAGATGGCGGAGATCATGCATGAGCGAAGGCTGGGAAGCGGAGACACAACAGAAATGCCCGCCATTGCGGATTGGCGGCTGCATGATCTGCGGCGCACATGCGCAACCAATTTGCAAGCGCTCGGCAACCCAATCGAAGTGACGGAAGCCGTGCTCAATCACATAAGCGGAACGCGCGCAGGTGTGGCCGGAATCTACAACCGGCATCGCTATGGTAAGGAAAAGCGAGCGGCCCTCGAAGCATGGGACCGACGGCTGCGCGAAATGTTGTATCGCTAAAAGGCGAATTTCTGGCCGGCTTCTACCGTGAGTAAACGCTGGATTTGGCCGATTGTGCGACATTGGCCTTGCCGAGAGTTGTCGCCCAATTCTGCGAAATGCGCCATTCCATATGGCAAGGTTTGAATGCTGATTGGGACCTTCTGGGTCTTCAGCTCTTGGAGCTCCAATGGACCAAAAAATGACGATCTTTCAATATCGTTCCAGTTCCACCATCATTTTCCGATAACCGTGAGCGAAGCAGGCCGGAACAATCTCCGGTGTTTCGATCACATTGACCCGCAGGCGACGCTTCTGCATTTCGGCAATCAGCGTGGTCAGCTGCAATTCCGCCACCCGCGCGCCGACGCAGCGATGGATCCCGTAGCCGAATGACAAATGACGGCGGGCATTTTCGCGTTCGACGCGGATATGTTCGCCATGCTCAAACACGCTCTCGTCTCGGTTGGCTGAGGTGTACCAGAGCGCGATCCGGTCATGCTTCCTGATCTGTTGACCGAACAGCTCAGTGTCTTCGGTCGCCGTCCGGCGCATGTGTGACAAGGGTGTCTGCCAGCGGATGATCTCGTGCATCGCGTTCACGGCCAGTTCGGGCGAATGATTCTGTTCCAGGATGGCGCGCTGATCGGGATATTGGTGCAGCCCCCAAGCATAGGCGCTCATCGAATTGCGCGTGGTATCATTGCCTCCCACGATCAGCAGGATCAGATTGGCGAGAAACTCGTTGGGCTCCATATGCGACATCGCATCGGATTGGAGCATGATCGAGATGAGGTCAGTGCCGCCGGGGTTCTGCGCCTTGCTCTGCCACAATTGCATGAAGGCCCCCACCAGCTCGCCCGACGTTTCCTGCCGGAAGCGCCGCCCTTCGGAGGTTGCGCCAACTTCGATATCGCCCGCAACATCCGACCAATGGGTCAGCTTGTGCCGGTCCTCCCAAGGAAAATCGAACAGGATGGCGAGCATCTGGGTGGTGAGTTCGATCGAGACAGATTGCACCCAATCAAATGGCTGCCCGACAGGAAGCGCATCCAGCACGGCACTCGTTCGTGCAACAGCGTCGGCCCGCATCCGCTCCACTTCGGCAGGGCCGAAGGCGGGAGCTACAGTGCGCCGCTGCGCCGTATGCTGGGGCGGGTCCATCGCAATGAACATGGGCAGCGGCGTGTTGAAGTCGTACAGCCGCTTTGTATCGTCACGTTCTACCGTGATCCCGCCATATTCCCAGCTGGAGGAGAAGAGCTTGGGCAGCGCCTCAATATGCTGGATCGCCTTATACTGGACCACCGACCAGTGCGGCCCGAATTTCGAAGCATCGTTCCAGTGGATCGGCCCCTTCGCGCGCAGATCGCGCATGGGTTCCTGCCAGCGGCTTTCCGCCCACAGGTCTCCGCGCGTCAGATCATGCGGATCGATCCGGCTGGGCTTGAGATCACCTTCGAACAAGGGAGCGGGTGCTGTCGCCATGTGCAAAATTCCTTGATTGGGATGGGGTTAGCCGGTGATCTGCTTCGCCCAGACTTCCTGCTCTTCATGGAAGCTGATTTCTTCGGGCGTTGGCAATTCGACACGGACCGCCACGTTCTTGTGATGCGGCGTGCGCGCGATGGGATCGCAATCCTCGATCATGGTCAGCACGTTGAGACGCGGGCCAATGGTGACCTTGCCCAGCGGCGTATCGTAGATTTGCCCGTATCCATGCGGCAGGGACGCCTGACCAAGTCGCAGGCGGGGATCGCTATCCACCCGCACCACCAGCCGTCCGGCGGGGCTCACCACCGCCATCCAGCCGCCTGCGGTGCCGCCTGCTGCTGCCAGATCGTCCGGGTGCATGTGCAAGGCTCCCGCTGGATCATTCTTGCGCCAGCGCGGATCGCGGATCGCCTGATTGGCATTATAGTGCCGCCTCTGCCCGCCAATCAGCATGATGGGATAGTCCGGGTCCGGCGCGACATTGGCGACATCGAGCCGCCCCATCCAGTCGAACATTTCGGGGATGGCCAGATGGACCTTGCCATCGGCGTGACTGATCAGCCTCCATAGATCCTCATGCTTCTCATCGGTAAAGACCACGCCCGACGGCCGTGAAATCATCGCCTCGAACAAGGCTTCGCCCAGAGCGGGGCCTTCGCCTTCGAACCCGGCCCCGATCACCGCATCGCGGTTGATCCTGGCGCAGTGGTGGGCGGCGGGCCACCAGACAGACGTGGCGGCGGCTCCGGCGGGAAGCGACTTGCCCAGCGTTTCATAAAGGATGACCGGCCCGATGAACCTGTGATGCGGGGCTTCCTTCATCAACTCGCCAAATGCCGCTGAAAAGGCCATCCGGTCTGAAGCGGCAAGATTGCGCAGTTCTTCCAGCCTCTCTTCGGGCGGCATGAGCCCCATCGCCCGGATGAGCCGCGTATAGATTTCGGGCTCAGGGAGTGTGCCGGGGAGCGGGTCAAACAGCGGCGGGCGCAACTGGAAAACATTGTGTGGATATTCAAAAGTGAACAGCGTGTTTTCCCACCGCTCGAACTGGTTGCAGGCCGGAAGAACATAATCCGCCAGCCGCGCCGTCTCGGTCATCGCCACTTCGATCACAACCAGCAGGTCCAGGCTGGACAGCGCCTTCTCCACCGCCGTGGTATCGGTGACAGTATTGGCCGGATTGCCGGAATCCACGAACATCGCGCGGACGCGATCAGGGTGATCGGTCAGGATGGTCTTGGGCAGATCATTGGGCGGAGACAGGCCGGCAATTCGAATTTGCCCCGTCGGCAGATCGACAGAGCCGGGGCGCGAATGGCCCCACATCGGCGCGAGCCAAGTGTGCAGGCCGTTGCAGCCGGGCTTCAGGAAATTGCCGGTGATCAGGAACAGCAATTTCTCGAAATAGGCGTTGAGTGTGGAATTGCGCGACTGCTGGACGCCTACATCGGCGCGAACCGTCATCGAAGCCGCGCCGAGGATCATGTTGACAGCCGTTTCGGCCTGTTCGCGGCTGATATCTGCGGCGGCCAGCCACGCGTCGACCGGGATCTTTTCGAGCTCTGCGCGCACTTCCTCCCAACCCGTTGTTCGTGATGCCAGAAACGCGTCATCCTGCCCGCCGCGCGCCACGATCATCGCCAGCAAGGCCCCGAGCAGGAAGGCGTCGGTGCCGGGGCGCAGAGCGAGATGCAGATCAGCCAAATCGGCCACTTCGGTGCGCCTTGGGTCAATCACGATCATGCGGCGGTTCGGATCTTTTCCGATAGCCGACATGGCGTCGCGGGCTCGGACAAAGCCGTTTGCCATCCACGGGTTGCAGCCCAGCACGATGGTCAGCTCTGCGCCGTGGACATCTTCCGCTGTGTGGATGTTGTGTGCGCCGAACATATGGCCGTTGACCCAGAAATCGCCGGTCTTTTCCTGGCTCACGGCGTTGAAGTTGGGGCCATTGCCCATCACGCCCCGCAAAGCCCCGCCAAAGGCTCCGCCCATTACGCTGCCCTGACCGCCGCCCCCATAATAGCCGAATGCGTGAGGGCTGCCATTCTCGCGCAGCGCGTTCAGCTTGGCCGCGATCTCGGCAATGGCCACATCCCAGCTGATTTCATCAAAGCCACCCGTCGCATTGCGGCGCAGCGGGCTGGTCAGGCGCAGCTTGCGATCATTGGCATAGAAGGGGAGCCGTGCGGCCTTTTGGCAGATATAGCCCAGCGACTTGGGGTTATCCTTGTCGCCCCGAACGCGCTTCATCACGCCGTCTTCGATTTCGACTTCGATCCCGCAATTGACATAGCACAGGATGCAGGCCGACTTGCGGATTTGGGTTTCAGCCATGGTGCGCTCTCCTGCCTCGATTGAGCTTGTCATTACATCCCGCCAAGATCGCATCCGCGTTCTTCCAGAATCGGGCGCAAGGCGCGGAAGGCAGCGGGATTGCGGCTCAGCGGGATGGTCGGGTACAAGTGGTGGACAATATGATATTGCATGCCTGAGGAGCCAATATTGCCCCACATGCTTTTGAAGGCATGGGTATCGCGGTAGCGGCCGCGCGCCTCCATTGGCTGGTGCGGTGCCCAGCTCAGGTAGAAATTGACGTAGATTGCACTGATCCGAAGCGGCAGCCACGCGAGGAACACGGCTTCCCAGACATAGCCTGTCCACGCCAAAGTGCACAGGAAGGCATATTGCACCACCTTTGCGATCAGCACATGAGCCAGCGCCGCATTGGCAGCCGGGGTGCCGAGCCGGATCAATGCTGGGCCATAAAGCTCGTGCCGCGTCTGTTGCTTGACCATGGCATTGGCCACAGCGCGCCACGCAGAATGCGCCTGCATGTTATAATCGGGGTCGAGCACCGGATCATTGGTGTGGCGATGGTGCTCGAAATGCGTCACGCGCAGGGCACTGAGCGGAGCGAACATGGGGATCAGCGCATACCAGCCAATCGCCTCGTTCAGCCAATGCCAGCGCGATCCCTCCGGGGCATATATGTGATGTTGGGCATCATGCGAGGGGAGATAGGCCGCCCCGCAATTGACGATTGCGATCAGGAAACCGGCCCATAGCGGCAGAGTGCCCGTGAGCACCAACGGCCAGAGCGCCAGCCAGACAGTCGTGTTGACCAGCGGCCAGACAACCATGACCCAGGACACGCCGCCCATGAAATGCTCGGCGATGGCCATTTCCCGGGCGCGCAGGCTTTGCGATGCCGACGGCTCTACCACAGCCAGGTCTTCCGCTGTCTTGCCACAACGCCCAAGGCCGCGCCGAGGCTGAGGCAGACGTAAAGCGGGTTGAGCCCGAACGGCACGCTCACCCCAAGGGCCTCCAGAGAGGCCAACATAAGCGGAGCGAGAAAGCCAATGCCAAAGAGGATGGGCCCAAGGCTGAAGGCGGCTGCAATCAGGCGCATGTTGGGCGTCCTGATGCGCGGGCCACGCTCACCATGTTTCCCGATAGGGCCGCACTTCAGCGAGGAACGACCATGCAGACCGATCCTGATGGGCCAGATGATAAATTTCATCGGCAATCGCAGAGGGTTTGATGAAGAAATCGTCTGGCGCTTGCGGGAACGCCTCACGCGCCCAGGGGACATCGATCACGGCATCGATCACCAGATAAGAGACATGCACCCCTTTGGGGCCAAGATCGCGGGCAATCGATTCAGAAAGAATGCGTGCCGCCGCCTTGGTTGGCGCAAAGCCCGCAAACTTCGCGCGCCCACGCTGCGATGCGGTGTTACCTGTGACCATGATCGCGCCAGAGCCGCGCTCGACCATCAGCGGTGCGGCCCATTGCGCCAGATGGAACAATGCCATGACGTTGATGTCGAAATTGGTCTGCAACGTCTCCGCTTTGACATCCATGAACTCTGTAAACGAGCCGCCAACTGCATTGTGCACGACAATTTCGGGCGTTCCGGCGCGCGCCTTGATCGTTTCGAGTGCTGCAAGAAAGGCTGGGGTATCCATCACATCGCACGGTACCGCGAACGCATCCGGCAATTCGGCGGCGAGCGCATCGAGGCGCGCCACGTCCCGCGCCATCATGGCGACCTGATAGCCGCCTGCAACAAAGCGCCTGACCATCGAAGCGCCGGTGCCGGGGCCAACCCCGGTGATGATGGCCAGCGGCTTCATGCTGCCGCTGCCGTTTTAGCGTTGAGGGCTTCACGAAGGAAATCGAGCCTGTCATTGCCGAAAAACATGGCGTCGCCCACGAAGAAGGTCGGCGATCCGAACACGCCGCGTTCGGCAGCGGCGGCATTGGCGGCTTCGAGCGCGGCCTCCATCTCTGCACTGTCCATCTGATCTGCCAATGCGGCTGCGTCTGCGACGCCTGCGGCCTCCAATATGCTGACGATTTCGGCGGGCGAAGCAAACGCGGCATTATCGACCCACATTGCTTTGAACAGCGCCACAACCGCCTTCCGCCGCTCCGGCCCGTCGGGGATCGCCAGCGTAGCCCGCACCAGCCGCCGCCCGTCAATAGTGCGCATGTGCGGATTGCCGCTGAACGGCACGCCATAGCGCTGCGTCCATCGCGCAAGGTCTTTCCCGGCATAGTCGCCCTTGGCCTTGCAGATGATGGTCGTCGGCGAATTGCCCACGCGCTTCATCACATCAAGCACATCAAAGGGGTGCAGCGTCAGATCGAGATCGCCAAGCTGCGTCAGCGCCAGATAGGAATAGGGGCTTCGATAATCGAAATGGAAGGCCACAGCCGCCACGACTCATCTCCTCATCTGCTTCAGGGCAAATCAGTATGATGGTTATCATGCTGTGACAAGGCGGAATCGTCTGGCAGAGCGTGCAACTGTCAGCCCCCCGATTACCCCTTCCCAGCAGCCTCCATCTCCAGCAGCGACTTCCGCGCCAGTGCCAGCACCCGGTCTGACTCCGCGCCATCGCCCAGCACGCGGGAGAGGGTCATGGCGCCGATCATGGTGGCGAGCGCGGTGACCGCGAATTGCTCCGCGTTCTCGCCCCCATCTTCGCCTCCGGCATAGGCCGCTTCCATCGTGCCGAAGGCGGCGCGGATTTGATCGGCCATGATGGACTTGACTTGGGGTTCGGCGCGGGCTGCCTCAGCAGCGAGCGAGGGGATGGCGCAGCCGGTGCTTGGGTGATCGCGGTGTACGGGGCTGAGATAGGCGTTGACGATGGATTTGACCGTCGCCTTGCCGTGATGACTCGAGTGCATGGCCGAAGCCTTGCTGCCGTCCTCCACCGCGCGTTCCAGTGCTGCGGCAACCAGGTCTGCGCGGGAGGCGAAATGGCCGTAAAAGCCGCCATGCGTCAGGTTGACCGACTTCATGATGTCACCCACGCTCATGCTCTCCAGCCCTGATTCCCGGATGCGTACGGCGGCGGCAGCCAAAATCCGCTCGCGGCTTTGCGCCTTTTCAGCCCTTGAATGTCCCACCTGCGGCCTCCATCTGCTTCGCCCTTGCCGCTCAACATGATTTATATCATGCAGAGCGCTCTCGGCCGGCTATCGTGGAATGACGGAAAAGGCCAGAGGAGAGTGATACGCGGCACTGGGAACGCGGGTCTTGGTCGCGCGGCCCAGCCTATTTGATCTTGATCACGACCTTGCCCTTGGTGCGACCGGTTTCGACATAGGCCAGCGCCTCGTTCGTTTGAGCAAACGGGAACACCCGGTCCACGACCGTGCGCACAGTCCCTGCGTCGATGAGTTCGGCGATCTTTGCGAGTTGCGGACCGTTCGCCTGCATGAACAGGAAGGAATAATGGGCTCCACGCTGGCGGGCCTGTCGCCGTGCCTTCAGGCTCAGCAGGCGCATCACCTGCTTGACCATCCAGCTCGCGCCGATGGCATCTGCAAAATCGGTGTCAGGCGGGCCGGAGATGGAAACAACCTGACCGCCGGGCTTCAGGATCGCGAAGGATTTGGCCAGAGCCGCAGCATCCTGGCTGTTGAGCACCATGTCATAATCACTGAGCACAGAAGAAAATTCTTCGGCGCGGTAGTCAATCACACGATCTGCGCCGAGGCTCCGAACAAGGTCTGCGCTGCCCGCTCCAGCCGTCGTCGCAACGGTTGCGCCCGCATATTTGGCCAACTGGATTGCGAAGACGCCCACGCCGCCAGACCCCGCCTGAACAAGGATTTTGTCGCCGGGTTTGATCTGCGCGCGATCGAACAAGGCCTGCCATGCGGTCAACGCCACAAGCGGAACCGATGCGGCTTCTTCCATCGACAGCGTTTTGGGCTTGAGCGCAAGATCGGCCTGATCAACGGCAAAATATTCGGCGAAGGTGCCAATCGACTGGGTGTTGACGCGGGCATAGACCTCGTCGCCCGGCTTGAAGTCCGTCACCTTGGCGCCAATCTCTGAAACCACCCCGGCCAGATCACTGCCCAAGGCAACAGGCAGTTTGAAGGGGAGGATCAGTTTGAATTCGCCATCCCGGATCTTGTAATCAAGCGGATTGACCCCGGCTGCGTGGATTTCGACCAGAACCTCAGTGTCTCGCAAGACAGGCTGCGGCAGATCGCCAAAGCGCAAGGGTTTGCCGCGCCCATAGCAGTCGAGAATGAAGGCCTTCATGGGTTCGATCTCCGTTCACTGGCTGGAGTGACGCTGACGGGATTCATGCTGGCAAGCCCAATTGTTTGCGCAGACTCTTGTCGAACATCCTGGAGGGAACCAGTCGCCGCAACAGGCTGATCTGCTTGGCCATCTTTCCCGCCGGGTAACGAAGGCGCGGCGATGGGTCCCTTGCGGCCCTCACAATCGTGTCGGCTACCACCGATGGATCATCGCCATTGGCCAGAAACTCCGCGTTCAGGGCATGCATCCTCGCCCGGATGTCGGCATATGCGGGCAAAGGCCGATCGCCCACCAGACTGTTGCCCTCCATCGATGTGCGCGTGTACGCAGGCTCGATCAACGAGACCCGAATGCCAAAGCCGCGCAGTTCATGGTCGACCGATTCTGAATAGCCTTCGAGCGCGAATTTGGATGCTGAATAGTGCGCCAGATAGGGGCCGGGTGCCAGACCGAGCGCAGAGCTGACATTCAGAATCCGGCCTGAACCGCGCTGACGCATGGCAGGCAGCACCGCGTTGATGACCCGAATTGCGCCGAAGAAATTGACATCGAACAGAGCTTGCACCTGCGCAATCGACGATTCCTCCGCGCCGCCGACAAGGCCTAGCCCGGCATTGTTGACGACGAGATCAATCTGGCCTGCCTCTGCGAGCACATGAGCAACCAGGCGACCAACCGAATCCTGATCGGTGACATCACAAGCCACCATTTCGACGCCCGTCGGGCCGTCGCTTTTGGCGCTGCGGCTCGTCCCGAAAACACGATAGCCTGAGCGCGCCAGTGCTTCGGCTGCGGCCTTGCCAATCCCCGTCGAGGCCCCCGTCACTATTGCGATAGGCATGGTTGAATTCCTTTCCTGGCCTGAGCCTCTTGACCATCTGAATGACAATCATCATACAGATGGTCAAGGGCAATTGCGCCGTTCTCACCATGGCGAGAAGCGTTGGCCCTATTGCCTTTGCGTATGGCAGCGAGATTGGAGTCGGGTCTTGTCCAAGGAAGTGTGTCTGGTCATTGGAGCGGGAGACGGCGTCGGCGGCGCCATTGCGCGCGCGTTCGCCGCAGAGGGCATGGCGGTCTGCGTCACGCGCCGCGCCCGCAATCTGGAGCAGCTTGATGCGCTCGTCGAGTCGATCCGAGGCACTGGGGGCGAAGCCCGTGCCTACGGCGTCGATGCGCGGTCCGAGGAGGAAACGGTCGCGCTCTTTGCGGCGATTGAGCGGGATGTAGGACCACTCAGCGTTGTTGTTTTCAACATCGGGGCCAATGTGCAGTTCGGCATCCGGGAAACAACGACGCGCGTTTTCACCAAGGTTTGGGAAATGGCATGTCTGGCCGGTTTTCTGGCCGGACGCGAAGCCGCCAATGTGATGGTGCCGCGCCAGAAGGGCACCATAATCTTCACCGGTGCCACGGCGAGCATCCGTGGTCGCGAACGATTGGCAGCTTTTGCCGCTGCGAAGAACGGCCTGCGCGCGGTTGCGCAATCGATGGCGCGTGAACTGGGTCCACAAGGCATTCACGTTGCCCATGTCATTTGCGACGGAGCGATTGATGGCGTGTTCACCCGATCCAGAATCGACGACGTCACGCCGCTGCTCGACGGCGATCTGATCCTCAAGCCCGATGAGATCGCCACAAATTACGTCATGCTGCACCGCCAGCAACGATCAGCCTGGACCCATGAGCTGGACCTCCGCCCCTGGAAAGAACAATGGTAAAGGATAGTGTGATGACCAAACCGACAATCGAGTTCATTTTCGACTTTGGCAGTCCCAATGCCTATCTCGTCATGAACGTTCTGGGGCAAATTGCGGAGCGACATGGCGCAGAGATCAAGATCTTTCCCTGCCTGCTCGGCGGCATCTTCAAGCTGACGGGCAATCAGGCCCCGTTCAACGCGTTCGCGGGCATCAAGGGCAAGCTGGACTATGACCGGCTGGAGATGCAGCGTTTTGTCGAGCGGCACGAGCTCAATGCCTTCCGGATGAACCCGCATTTTCCGATCAACACACTGGCCTTGATGCGCGGCTTGGTGGCTTCACAGCATATGGGTGTTGAAGCGCAGTATCTCGGCATCATGCTCAGCGCGATGTGGGAGGATGGTCTGAAGTTGGACGACGCCGAGGTCCTGCTGGACACGCTGAACCGGGGTGGCCTTGATGGTCAGGCATTGATCGAGCTGTCAAACAGTCCCGAAATCAAAGCCGAACTGGTGGCCAATACCGATGCGTCCGTTGCGCGTGGCGTTTTCGGCATCCCGACATTCTTCATCGGCGACGAGATGTTCTTCGGGAAGGAGCGGCTTGCGCAGATTGAGGAGCTGTTGATCAAGCACGCGCAGAGATAGTGGCTGCATTCGATCCATCATCCAGAATAGCCGGGAGAATTCCAATGTCAGAAGCAGCTGCGGGCCGCGTTTACACCGAACGGCACGATCACATCCTGAAGATCGTCATCGACAATGCGGCCAAGAAGAACGCCTTCAGCCCGGAGATGATGGCCGAATTGTCCAATGCGCTGACGCTGTTGGAAAATGACGATGCCTTGTGGGTTGGCGTCTTGTGCGCAGCGGGCGATGCTTTCACCGCCGGGCTTGATATGCCGAAATTCTTCGGCCCCACGGCTACCGTGAAGCCCGACCCGGAGGGCAATATCGATCCGTTCGGCCTCGCCAATCAGTGCACAAAGCCCATTATCACCGCCGTGCAGGGGATTTGCTTCACCATCGGGATTGAGCTGATGCTGGCTGGCGACATTGTCGTTGCCGCCAGCGATGCCCGCTTCTGCCAGATGGAGGCCAAGCGCGGTATCGCGCCGCTGGGTGGCGCGCACTTCCGCTACACGACGCGCGCGGGATGGGGCAATGCCATGTACCACCTGCTGCTTTGCGACGAGTTTTTGGCAGCAGAGGCGTACCGGATCGGACTGGTTCAGGAAGTGGTTGCGCCGGGCGAACAAATTGACCGCGCCATGGAGCTCGCCAGGATTATTGCCGCAAACGCACCGCTTGGCATTCACATCACCAAAACTGCGGGCCGTAAATACATCGAGGCCGGTGAGCAGGCCGCGATTGACGTCATTCCGGACATCAAGGCGAAGGTTCTGGACAGTGCAGACGCCGCCGAAGGAATCCAGTCCTTCATGGAGCGCAGGGCAGCCGTTTTCCAAGGCCGTTAGGATACTTAGGGGTGCGCCTGCTTTCAATGAGACGAGATGAATTGTTCCACCCTGTAGCGAGAAGACGCATCAGTCCATAAATCAGCCCTTGTGGCCCATTGTCTAAACCCATGCGAACATGTGAATGGCGGATTGGTCCGCGACAGCGGTCAAAATGAATGTCTGACTTGGGGCGAAGAGCGTCGGGGGCGCAATTTCCCGAATGTCTCGAAAGCGGCGATGGCGCGAGCCAGTCCGAAAGGCTGTACGCATATCCAGTCGCAAAGCCGGAATGGCGTAGAGATTTCGACATGAAAACGTTTGCTACACATCACCGGGTCCAGCGATCGAGCCATTGGAAATGGCAAAAATGCGTCAGCTAAGGGCGTTGCAGCAAGGGCTAGATCTACAAAAAACAAGTCTCGCTCGATTACGTGTTGATTACGTGGCGAGTCAGCGGTCCGAGACCGGAACGCGAGTGATGGCGGTATAATATTGAAATTAGACAGTAAAATGGTGGACGCACTAGGGCTCGAACCTAGGACCCGCTGATTAAGAGCCGAAAAGGGCGTGTTTCAGAGCATCCCAAATCGTCCAAAAAGGGCAGAATTCCGCCAAATTGCCAAAATATTGGTCTTGATATGTTTCAGGGTATCCCGTAGTAAATGTTACCTAAGGTAACAGGAACAAAGAGTGGAAATGGGAAACCCATGGCTCTGAAAATGGGACTGACGGACGCTAGGCTTCGTGGACAAATTTGAGCCAGTATTTGGCGGCGGCGATATGGACCATGCTGAGGAAGCTTTCGGCGAGTTGGTCGTAGCGGGTAGCGATGGCTCGGTTGATTTT
>CALMZE010000167.1 GCA_937870585.1 uncultured Sphingomonadales bacterium
TTCCAGGTCGGCAAATTCCATGATCCGTTGATCAACATGCGGAACAGGCCATCGATATATGAGGTGTTGGGATCATTGTTTGTGGATGGCGACCAAATGGAGATATTGGCGGCAGCAGAGCTTTCATTGCCAATGATGCTGAATCCGCCGGGATTGATTTCATTGCAGCCGATCCGCGTGCCGCCGCGACAACTGGCTTGTGCTGATGCCAGTGCGCCGCTGGTTTGATCATAGGTATAGGACGGCCCGTTGATATCGTGAACGCTCCACGTTCCGTTGGGATATTCAAGGCTGTAAGTGTCTGCCTTTGAATCATAGACGATCATCATCCGCACAAAGCTGCCCGTGCCATTGGCATTGCCAATCATCGGACCTGACACATCCGGAACCGTAACGACACCGACGCCACCCGGCCCGGGCGTGAATGCGCCGCCGCTCGGCTGGCCCCCAATCGCGATGCGATAGATCCCGTCAGCGGCGACCTCTCCGCGATAGGGGCCGCCCGGCTCATAAAAGGCCTTGGTAGGGAGCGTAGCGTTGAATGAAATCGTGATCGGGTCGCCTGCCTTGTAGGGATAGTCAGGGACAGGGCCGGTGTAGGGCACTGTCGACCCATCAGGCTGGCGAATCTGGATCGTGTTCGTCACATCGTTGGCGACAGTGCCGGTGAAGGTTAGCGGAACTGTCCGGCTGATTGGCGCTGTCTGGGCTGCGGCGGTCGTCATTGCCAATGGCGCGCCCGCCAGTAATGCGGCTGATACGATGGCGATTTTCATGCTTTACGCTCCTGCACTCATAGTCAATGCAGAGATGCTAGGCATGTGAAAAGCCGACAAAAAGCGACGAAAATGGTTACTGGGTAACCGAAGCGCTAACCCTTTGTCATTACGCCAAACTCTTTTCGTCAGGCCGGTCGTTGCTTGCGCTGGCGCGCTACAACAGCCCATGCTCCAATGCCGAACAGCAGCGCCATGCCGGGTTCAGGGACTTGAGTTCCGCCAGTGCTGCCGCCGCCAAAAGTGGGAAGGCTCCATGAACCCGAAAAAGCCAGATTGTACAGACCAGAGACGTAGGAGCCTGCTCCGCTGGTGTAGAGCGGAATTGCTGCGGCAGCGCTGGTTGCACCGCCTGTCAGCGTAAAGCCGCCATCACCAAAGAGAATGCAACTGGATGGCGATCCGCCCAGACACGTGGAACGCGATGTCGAGAGTGTCCCCAACGCAGGGTCATACAGAAAACCTGGCGCGTCCATCAGCGAAGCCAGCCAGCCGCCGCTGGCAAAGTCCATGCTGTAGCTGTCAGCGTTGGAATCATAGACGATGGTCATGCCGTTAATGGCGAGGTCCTGCCCCGCATTGGATGTTGGCGTCATCGGGCCAGATACGTCAAAATCAGGGGCGACGCCAAAAAAGTCAGTTCCGGTATTGCCGGGGCCAAATACATTGATCCGGTAAATCCCATCCGCAGCAACCTGTCCGGCATAGCCGGGATCAGCGTAATATTCCTGCGTAGGCAGGATGGTGTTGAAGCTGATCGAAACCGTGTCTCCCTTCTTGTAGGGATAATCGGGCACCGGGCCGGTATAGGGCACGCTCGACCCATCGGGCTGACGGATCATGATGGAATCGGTCACGTCATTGGCGACAACGCCGGTGAAGGTCACAGGGATTTCACGATATAAGGCCGCCACGGCCTGCGAAGGCATCGCCGCAGCGAGCATCGGGGCAAACAGGGTGGCAATACGCAGGGTAGGTGACATGGCGACTCTGATCCTCATTTCCGAACCGGGATGAGAATCCACCTGCGCGCGTCGTAATTGTCCAACAAGGCGCGAAAATGGTTAACGGGTTAATTCGGAGCTAACCATCTTCGGTAACTTTTGCCGCAAATCGCGCGCGCATCGCAAATGGGTGATGGAGCCGTAGCGCTTGGCGAATTCAGCTTCAGGCAGGCCTTCATCCAGCGTCAGGGCCTCAGGGGGCAACAGGGTGTTTGCGGAAATAATCTCCAAGGCGTTGGCAGCGCTGGCGGCGGTCTCGTTCGTCACCAGCCTTGCCCCCCACATCATCCCGGAGCAATCAGCTGCCAGATCAACAAACGAAAAGCCCGAGCCCTTGGGCGCACTGTCAGACAGTTCTTTCCAGAAGCCAAGTGCATTGGAGAGTTGCGCTCCGAACCGCGCCGTGAGCGAGGCCGACATCAGCCAGTGGCGCGCCAGATCCTCGCGCCCCTGGAGCGTCAAGGTCCGGTCTGCCAGTCCGCATTCGGGTGGCACAGCACCGGCAGCGGGAAAGAAGCGCGCGGCCTCTGCCGGGGATGCAATCAAAGCGAGTTGGGCAAGCAACTGGCTGTTGGTTTCAGCATCGGTTGGCGCTCCCGCAAAGACGGTGTTGAGGAGCTGTTCCAGCGCTATTGGCTTGGAGCCAGGAAGCGCCGCCATCGCCTGGCAGGCAAGCGTACGGGCGCGGACATGCGCCGCGCCCTGCTGTGCCAAAAGCGTAGTGACGGGAACGTTGAGCTTGGCCCTCACGCCTTGCGGCGTGATCTGCACATCGCGGATGATTTGCTCAAGTGGCGGCAGGCCGGGATAGGTGCGCTGTGCGCGTTCCAGCGCTCGCCCGATGATCCAGCGGGACAAGTCTGCTGGCAGGGTCACAGACCCTAACGTGAGCGCGAGGGGTGGGACGCCCTTGCCTTCGCTGACGGTCAGCCGGGCATTGAGCCACAGATGAAGCCCCAAGCTGCGGCTCGCCTGGATGGCCAAATAGTGCTGTTCTGCCGCCGAAGCGTCGATGGCCAAGCGGGACTGTCCGCTGAACTGGGCTGCCAGCCGGGTCGCGCTGTGCAGCGATGGCCATTCGTAAAGCGCGTTGCGGTTGTGCTCCGATTCAGCCTGATGAAGCAGGGCCTGTCCCGCTTGCGCATCGGCAGCGCTTGGCGGAGGCGATGCAGGCGTAGCGGGGCTCAGATCGAGCACAAGGACGATCAGAATCAGCAGAGCGAACGTAAGGAACCCGAACCAGCGCTTCATGGGCGTCAGGCTGCTTCCTTTTCCACAACACGTTCAATGTAGCGGACCAGCGTGTCGGCATCCTGTGCGCCGGGGATCATATATTTGCCATTGATGATGAAGGCGGGCACGCCAGTGACATTGTGATCCAGCCAGTAATCGGTTTCGGCTTTCACCTGTGCGGCATAGCGCGGTTCATGCAGCGCAGCTTCGGCCTCTGCACGATCCAGCCCGACGTTTTCGGCCGCATCCAGCAGCACCGCATCGTCAGAGACGTTCAGCCCATCGCGGAAATAGGCGTTGAACAGGGCCAGCTTGAGCGCGGTCTGCTTACCCTGCTCGCCTGCCCAGACGAGCAACTGGTGCCCCTTCAACGTGTTGAAGATGCGGCCTTCTTCCCTGAAGTTGATCTCCAGTCCCAAGGCGGCCCCGGCATCCTGAATGCGGGTGCGATTGCCCCGGCTCTGCTCCGCGCTCGCGCCATAGCGTTCGCGCACATAGTCGCTCATCAACTGACCTTCGGGCGGCAGGCCGGGCGCGAGCTGAAACGGGTGCCAGCGCACCCCGGCTTCTACCTTGCCTTCCAGTTGCCCCAGCGCGCGCGTCATCTGCGCAAAGCCGATATGGCACCATGGGCAGACAATGTCTGACACAATGTCGATGGTGATGGGCACGGGCAGGGTCATAGGGGCTCTCCTTGGCCTTCGCCTTGTGGCATGATGCCCGCGTGCGCGCAAATCTCATGGGGCAAATTGCCCTTAATGCTCTTGCGAACCAATTGCAAAAATAATGTTAAGACGTGGGATTTATGCGGTTGTTCTTGAATCGATTCGGGCTTATGCGCAGCGGCAAAATTTGGCGTTTCCCCTTCACTCCCAGCCATCAGGAGACAAGACCATGGCACGCAAGAAGATCGCGCTCATCGGCGCAGGCATGATTGGCGGCACGCTCGCCCACCTCGCCGCGAAGAAAGAAATGGGCGACATCGTCCTGTTCGACATTGCGGAAGGCATTCCGCAGGGCAAGGCGCTCGATCTGTCGCAGTGCGGCCCGGTTGAAGGCTTTGATGCCAGCATTAAGGGCACGAACGATTATGCGGACATTGCAGGCGCAGACGTCATCATCGTCACTGCCGGCGTGCCGCGCAAGCCGGGCATGAGCCGCGACGATCTGCTGGGTATCAACCTCGGCGTGATGAAGGCCGTGGGCGAAGGCATCAAGAACCATGCGCCGAACGCATTCGTGATCTGCATCACCAACCCGCTCGACGCGATGGTGTGGGCGCTGCGCGAATTCTCCGGCCTGCCGCACAACAAGGTTGTCGGCATGGCAGGCGTGCTCGATTCGGCCCGCTTCGCCACCTTCCTCGCCTGGGAATTCGGCGTGTCGGTGAAGGACGTGAACGCGTTCGTGCTCGGCGGTCATGGCGATACGATGGTGCCCGTCACCAACTACACCACTGTTTCGGGCATTCCGGTCGATGATCTGGTGAAGATGGGCAAATCGTCCAAGGAAAATATCGACGCGATCGTGGCGCGCACCCGTTCGGGCGGCGGCGAAATCGTTGGCCTCTTGAAGACCGGCTCGGCCTATTATGCACCCGCCACCTCCGCGATTGCGATGGCTGAAGCCTATCTGGGTGACCAGAAGCGTATTCTGCCTTGCGCCGTTTATGTGGATGGCAAGTACGGACTCGACGGCCTGTATGTCGGCGTGCCGACTGTGATCGGTGCAAACGGTGCCGAAGAAGTCATCGAAATCGCGCTCGACGCGGAAGCCAAGGCAAACTTTGACGTGTCGGTCAACGAAGTGAAGGGGCTTCTGACGGCCTGCAAGGCGATCGAGCCCTCGCTCGCCTGATCTGGTGGCTGCTGCTTTCCTCCCCTTGCTCGCAGCCAGCGCCGCAACCTTGACACCCCAGCCCGCCGATCTGGCCGTGCTGAAGGCGTTCAAGGCGGCGTGCTTTGTCGTTCCGGACTTTGACCGGATCGGCGCGGCTGCCGAAAAGGCGGGATGGGTGTGGGTTCCGGCAGCGTCGCACCCCAATCTCGATATGTTGATCACCAAGGGGCGCGCGGCGACCGAAAAGCTGGAGCCAGACGCCAAGATTTCGGGCAGCCAGTATCGCGGCACATTTGGCGGACGGACTGTCTACCTGATTACCTCGCGCTATCAGGACAAGGACGGAGCGTGGTCCAACGGTTGCCGCGTCTATGATTTTGATGCGACCGCCCCAATGCCGCTCGCAACACTCACCAAATGGATGAAGCGCCCCAACACGGGAACGCTGCCACTGCCTGAGGGCAACATCAAATATCTGTGGGAGCCGGGCTGGAAACCGGGTCGCACCGTTGAATCGAGCTTCGTTCCGGGCAATGACCCGGTTTCGCAACAATTCGGCCTGAAAGGGCGGGTACTGACGGCGCAAGCCATAGGAGGGTTTTAAATGTCAATTTTTGTCGACAAGAACACCAAGGTCATCACACAGGGGATGACGGGGGCGACTGGCCTGTTCCACACGCAGGCGGCGCTGGATTATGGCACGCAGATGGTTGCGGGCGTGACGCCGGGCAAGGGTGGTGAATCCGCGCTCGGCCTGCCGATTTACAACACGGTGGCCGAAGCCAAGGCGCTGACTGGCGCGACCGCAAGCTGCATTTACGTGCCGCCGCCCTTCGCGGCTGACTCGATCCTTGAAGCCATCGACGCGGAGATGGAACTGATCGTCTGCATCACTGAAGGCATTCCGGTGCTGGACATGGTGAAGGTGAAGCGCGCTCTTTCCGGCTCCAAGTCGCGCCTGATCGGCCCGAACTGCCCCGGCGTGCTGACGCCCGGCGAATGCAAGATCGGCATCATGCCCGGCACCATCTTCTCCAAGGGTTCGGTCGGCGTCGTCTCGCGCTCGGGCACGCTCACCTATGAGGCCGTGTTCCAGACGACCAATGAAGGCCTTGGCCAGACGACCGCTGTCGGCATCGGCGGCGATCCGGTTAACGGCACCAACTTCATCGATTGCCTTGAAGCGTTTCTGGCGGACGATGAAACCAAGTCGATCATCATGATCGGTGAAATCGGCGGGGATGCTGAAGAGCAGGCCGCGCAGTTCCTGATCGACGAAGCCAAGCGTGGCCGCAAGAAGCCGATGGCCGGCTTCATCGCGGGCCGCACCGCGCCTCCGGGCCGCCGCATGGGCCATGCCGGCGCCATCGTTTCGGGCGGCAAGGGTGACGCAGAAAGCAAGATCGCGGCGATGGAAGCTGCTGGCATCCGCGTTTCGCCGTCGCCGTCTCTACTTGGCAAGACGCTGGTTGACGTCCTGAAGGGCTGACGCCGAACACCCGCGCAAGACGGGGTGAGGCAAGGGAAAGGAAGGCGCAGATGCGCCCGAGCGCGGCAAGAGCCGGACACTGTCCGATACTCTTGCTGCACCCCTTGGCCGTGCGCGGCACGCACGGTCTGGTTCCCCGCTTGGGAACCGAATGAGCACTGAGGTGAAGCATGGGTTTCGAGAATCACGATTTCGAAGTCGAACGCGGGCCAAGCTGGGGCCGGTCCAACTGGCCCCTGACCGATACGGACGATCTGACGGGCGCGATGGACCCGACGCAGATGGCCGTCGCGGTCAAGGCTGCGGCCAAGTCATCGGGCAAGGCGATGAGCGACACCGATGTGACGGCGGCGGCGGGCGATTCGATCCGCGCCATGCTCCTCATCCGCACCTATCGTGTGCGCGGGCATCTGGCCGCCAATCTCGATCCGCTCGGGCTTTCCAAGCAGGATCTGCCGCCCGATCTCACGCCTGAATATCATGGCTTCACCGGCGCCGATCTGGATCGCCCGGTCTATGTGGGCGGCGTGTTGGGTCTGAATTGGACCACGGTGCGGGAGCTGGTTTCTGTGCTTCGCGCAAATTATTGCGGCCCGGTCGGCCTTGAATATATGCACATCGCAGACGTAGAGGAGCGTCGCTTCCTCCAGGAACGCATGGAAGGCATGGATAAGGCGATCAGCTTCACCGACAATGGCAAGAAGGCCATTCTCGCCAAGGTGATCGAGGCTGAGCAATACGAGAAATTCCTGGCGCGCAAATATGTCGGCACCAAGCGTTTCGGTTTGGATGGCGGCGAATCCATGATCCCGGCGCTTGAAGCCATCATTAAATATGGCGGTGCTCTCGGCGTGCGCGAGATCGTCTACGGGATGCCGCATCGCGGCCGCCTCAATGTGCTCGCCAATGTGATGGCCAAGCCGTATCGCGTGATCTTCCACGAATTTGCAGGCGGTTCCTCCAACCCCGATGATGTTGGCGGATCGGGCGACGTGAAATACCACCTCGGCACCAGCACCGACCGCGAATTTGACGGGGTGAAGGTGCATATGAGCCTTGTCCCGAACCCCTCGCACCTCGAAGCTGTCGATCCGGTCGTTCTCGGCAAGGTTCGCGCCAATCAGACGATGCGCGACGATCTGGGCACCGAAAAGCATGATCAGGTGTTGCCTGTGCTGTTGCATGGTGACGCGGCGTTTGCGGGGCAGGGGATTGTGTGGGAATGCCTCGGCTTTTCCGGTATTCGCGGTTACAATACCGGCGGTTGCATCCACTTCATCGTCAACAATCAGGTGGGCTTCACCACCAGCCCGCAATTCGCGCGCTCCTCACCTTATCCTTCTGACGTAGCGAAGGGCGTGCAGGCCCCGATCTTCCATGTGAATGGCGATGATCCCGAAGCGGTGACCTTTGCCTGCAAGATGGCGATCGAATTCCGCCAGCGCTTCAAGCGCGACATCGTGATCGACATGTGGTGCTACCGCCGCTTCGGTCACAACGAAGGCGACGAGCCGAGCTTCACGCAGCCGCTGATGTACGCCAAGATCCGCCAGCATCCCGATGTCAGCAGCATCTACGCGCGCCGCCTGATCGAACAAGGCGTGATTGATGGGAACTGGGCACAAGAACACGCCACGCATTTCGTCGGCCTGCTTGAGCAGGAGTTCGAATCGGGCAAGACCTACAAGGCGAATGAGGCGGACTGGTTCGGCGGGCGCTGGGCAGGGTTCAACAAGCCTGCCGACCCGGAAACCGCGCGCCGAAACGTGGAAACCGGCATCGAGAAGAAGCTGTTCGATTCGCTGGGCCGCACGCTGACCACGGTTCCCGCCACGCATACCGTTCACAAGACGCTGGACCGCGTGCTGGAGGCAAAGCGCCAGATGTTTACCTCCGGCGCGAATTTTGACTGGGCGACGGGCGAGGCGCTCGCATTCGGCTCTCTGCTCTCGGAAGGGTTTGGTGTGCGCCTGTCTGGGCAGGATAGCGGACGCGGCACGTTCAGCCAGCGCCATGCCGTCTGGGTCGATCAGGGCACAGAGTCCAAATATATCCCGCTCACCACCGTGCCGCATGGCCGGTTCGAGGTGCTGGATAGCCCGCTCTCTGAATTCGGCGTGCTGGGCTTCGAATATGGCTATGCCAGTGCAGACCCCAAGACACTGGTATTGTGGGAAGCGCAGTTTGGCGATTTCGCCAATGGCGCGCAGACGATGATTGATCAGTTTATCGCGGCGGGCGAGACAAAATGGCTGCGTGCCAACGGCCTCGTGATGCTGTTGCCGCACGGCTATGAAGGGCAGGGGCCGGAGCATAGCTCGGCCCGTCTGGAACGCTATCTCCAGTTGTGTGCGGAGGATAATATTCAGGTCGCCAACTGCACCACGCCAGCAAACTATTTCCATTTGCTGCGTCGCCAGATGCACAGGCCCTTCCGCAAGCCGCTGGTGATCATGACGCCCAAGTCTCTGTTGCGGCACAAGCTCGCCGTCTCCAAGGCAGAGGATTTTCAGGGGGCGAGCCATTTCCGGCGCATCCTTTCTGATCCCAATGCCCCGGCGGACAAGGATGTGAAGCGTCTCGTGCTCTGTTCGGGCAAGGTCGCTTATGACCTGATGGAAGCCCGCGATGCCGCAGGCGACACCAACACCGCGATCCTGCGCGTTGAGCAGATTTACCCCTTCCCCAGTGAGCCGCTGACCAAGCGGCTGGAGCGGATGCCCAATCTGGAAGAAGTTGTCTGGGCGCAGGAAGAGCCGAAGAATGCAGGCAGCTGGTTCTTCGTTGATCCCTTCATCGAAGAGTGTCTGATTGCTGCGAAGGTCAAGCCGCAGCGTGCCCGCTATGCCGGCCGCAAGGCTGCTGCCGCGACTGCGACCGGTCTGATGAAGCGTCACCAGGCCGAACAGGCCGCCCTTGTTTCCCATGCGCTGGGCCACAGCGTGCGCGGTGAAATCCGCCGCCAACGGAAAGGTTGAACATGAGCACCGAAATCAAAGTCCCCGTTTTGGGCGAATCCATCACCGAAGCGACTCTGGGCCAATGGCTCAAAAAGCCCGGCGAGGCCGTTGCGGCAGACGAGCCGATTGCCAGTCTTGAGACGGATAAAGTGGCCGTAGAAGTCATGGCCCCCTCTGCGGGCGTGATGGGCGCGCAACTGGTGGAAGAAGGCGCGACGGTGAATGTCGGCGCAGTGATCGGCGCGATTGAAGCGGGATCTGGCGCTGTTGCAGCGGTCGCTGCTCCGGCTCCGGTGGCCGCAGCCCCTGCGCCTGTTGCAGCTGAGGAAGCAGGCGATCTGACGCTTTCTCCTGCCGTGCGTCGTCTCGTGCTGGAACTTGGCATTGACCCGTCGCAGATCAAGGGCACCGGCAAGGATGGTCGCCTGACCAAGGAAGACGTGCTGGCCGCTGCCAAGTCCGGCGGAGGCGAATCCGCGCCTGTCGCTGCGGCTCCTGCTGCTGCGCCCGCTTCTGCCCGTGCGGAAGAGCGCGTGAAGATGACGCGCCTGCGCCAGACCGTCGCCAAGCGGCTGAAGGATGCGCAAAACACCGCCGCCATGCTCACCACCTTCAACGATGTGGATATGAGCGCGGTGATCGAAGCGCGCGCCAAATATAAGGATCTATTCGAGAAGAAGCATGGCGTGCGGCTCGGCTTCATGGGCTTCTTCGCCAAGGCTGCGTGTCTGGCGCTGAAGGATGTTCCCTCAGTCAATGGCGCGATTGAGGGCGATGAGATCATCTATCGCAACTATATGGACATTTCGGTCGCGGTCTCCGCACCCAATGGCCTCGTCGTCCCCGTGCTGCGCGACGTGCAGGACAAGAGCTTTGCCGAGATTGAAAAAGGCATTGGCGATTTCGGCAAGCGCGCCAAGGATGGCACGCTGACGATGGACGACATGAAGGGCGGCACCTTCACCATCTCCAATGGCGGCGTGTTCGGCAGCCTGATGTCCACCCCGATCATCAACCCCCCGCAGAGCGCGGTGCTTGGCCTCCATCGCATCGAGGACCGCCCTGTGGTGGTCAACGGCCAGATTGTCGCCCGCCCGATGATGTATCTGGCTTTGAGCTATGATCACCGGTTGATCGACGGCCGCGAAGCCGTGACCTTCCTCAAGGCGATCAAGGATGCGATTGAGGATCCGACGCGGTTGCTGATTGATCTGTGATCTTGAGTTCACTTGTTCTCCGGCGAAGGCCGGAGCCCTGTTCGGAAGGAGAGTGCTGTTTGTGACAGCGATATTGCTCCATTGCCGCAGGGCTCCGGCCTTCGCCGGAGCACAGGGGGGGTGAACAATGAAGCCGGGCTGGGTTTACCTCATGGCGAACCATCGTCGCGGGAGGACCTATGTCGGCGTGACAAGCAATCTGCCTCAGCGGGCGTATCAACATCGCAACGGAATGGTCGATGGGTATACCAAGGCGCACGGCTGCAAAATGCTCGTATGGTTTGAAAGATTTGAGAATGTGCAGGATGCGCGAGCACATGAATTGCGAATGAAAAAATGGAATCGGGCCTGGAAGTTGCGCATAATTGAAGAACGCAATCCGGACTGGCGCGATCTGTTCGACGAAATTTTGCACTGAGACGCAGGGCTCCGGCCTGCGCCGGAGCACGAAGGAGTGAATGATGAGCGATACCCACTATGACCTGATCGTCATCGGCGCTGGCCCCGGTGGCTATGTCGCGGCCATTCGAGCAGCGCAGCTGGGGCTGAAGACCGCGTGCGTGGAGAGCCGCGCGACACTGGGCGGCACCTGCCTCAATGTCGGGTGCATTCCCTCCAAGGCTCTGCTCCATGCGTCCGAACTCTATGAGGAAGCGCATTCCGGCGCGCTCGCCAAGTTCGGGATCAGCACGGGTGGGGTGAAGATCGACGTCGGCGTAATGCAGGCCGAAAAGGCCAAGGCGGTGGGTGAACTCACTGGCGGGATCGAGTTTCTGTTCAAGAAGAACAAGGTGACGTGGATCAAGGGCCACGCTGCCTTCGCCTCGGCAAGCAGCATCGATGTGGGCGGCACCGCCTACACCGCGACCAACTTCATGATCGCCACCGGCTCCAGCGTCACGCCTTTGCCCGGTGTTGAGATTGATCAGAAGGTCGTGATCGACAGCACGGGTGCGCTCGCGCTGGACCGGGTGCCGGAACATCTGGTTGTCATCGGCGGCGGCGTCATCGGGCTGGAACTCGGCAGCGTGTGGAAGCGGCTGGGGGCGAAGGCGACGGCGGGGGAGTATCTCGACCAGATCCTGCCCGGCATGGATGGCGAAATCCGCAAGGAAGCGGCCAAAATCTTCAAGAAGCAGGGCTTTGAAATCCGCACCTCCACCAAGGTGACCGGCGTCACCGTGAAGGGGAAGGCCGCGACGCTCACGGTCGAACCCGCTTCCGGGGGTGATGCGCAGACAATGGAGGCCGATGCCGTGCTCGTCGCCATTGGCCGCCGCCCGAACACGGAAGGGCTCGCGCTCGACAAGGCCGGGATCGCGCTCAATGCACGTGGGCAGATCGAGGTCGGGCATGATTTCCAGACGGGCGTGAAGGGCATTTACGCCATTGGCGACGTGACGCCCGGCCCGATGCTCGCGCATAAGGCTGAGGATGAAGGCATTGCGGCGGCGGAGTTTGTCGCGGGGCTGCAAGGCATCGTCAATCACGATGTCATCCCCGGCGTGGTCTACACCCACCCCGAAATCGCCAGCGTCGGCCTGACCGAAGAAGCGGCGAAG
Source organism: uncultured Sphingomonadales bacterium (assembly GCA_937870585.1). Taxonomy (GTDB): domain Bacteria; phylum Pseudomonadota; class Alphaproteobacteria; order Sphingomonadales; family Sphingomonadaceae; genus Aquisediminimonas. The sequence goes on from CALMZE010000167.1 coordinate 12,081, forward strand.
GAGCGCGGCGATGTGAAGGTCGGCAAGTTCCTGATGGCGGCCAACAGCCGCGCCAAGACGAACCGCGATGCGGACGGGCTGGTGAAGGTGATCGCTGACGCCAAGACCGATCGCGTGCTCGGCGTCCACATCATCGCGTCAGTGGCTGGCACGATGATCGCGCAGGCTGCTCAAGCCATGGAATTCGGCGCGACCAGTGAAGACATCGCCTATACTTGCCACGCGCACCCGACGCACAGTGAGGCGCTCAAAGAAGCGGCGATGGCGGTGACGGGCAAGCCCATTCACATGTGAAGGAGGGGATGCGTCCTGCGCCCTATTCGCGCGGCGCTTCCTTGTTCTCGATGATGGTGAAGCTGACGGGCAGATAGCCAGCGCGGATCATATCGGCCTTTTGCCGGGCTTCGTCGACCGTCATATTCCCTGAAATCTGAACCATGCCGCCGGCGATTGGTTCATAGACAATCGGGGCCGTCAGAACTCGCCCATCGAGCACAATGGCAACGAGTTTGCCAACCGATTGAGTTGTCAATTTTGCGAATTGTCGTTTGCCAACTTCGTCGAGCTTGATGGCCACAACCGGCTCTTCCGTCATGTCGTCAAGAACCTGTTCGGCATCTTTGACATGACCGTCCTTCACGCCTCCATTCTTGTAAACGGCGAGCAGGCTATAGCCATCCGGGCCTTTCAAAATGGTGCAGCACGGTGGAGCCAACCCGTCAGCCAGAGCTGCGGGGTCTATGTCTGCTTCCACCATTTTGAATTCCAATTTTCCTCCAGCTTTCAGCAGGATTGAAAGGCGCTGGGCGTCCTGCGATATGGCGGCATCGGGGATGACCATGCGAACGCGATTGGGACCAATGCGCTCAACTGTGACCGGTACGCCCGTCGCCAACTCCATGCGGTGGCGCAGGACAGACAGGCTGTCGTTCAAGATGGCATCCGCCGTAAGGCCCGATTGCACCAGCGCTTCGAGCTCCGTTGCACTCGCCTCAACAGTCACAATATGGTCAGGCTTCCTGAACAGCGCAGCGCCGCCACAGCCAGACAAGGCCAAGCCGACTGCAATGGCCATGGCCGCAACAAGACCTGGTTTCCAGACAGAATTACGCATGACAAGCTTCCTCAAGACGAAGATGGGATATGCTTGGCCAAATTGTCACTTCTGTTCAATATGGATGGGTTGGAAATTGCCAGAATTCCATCGCGCAATGGACATGGCAGACCAGCCCGGCCCAATCTGACAAGTCGCCACGTCTTCCTCTTCCCTATGCTCTGCTTTTGCGGCAGACGGGCAGACGAAACAGGAGAGACGCAATGACCAATTATGTAACCGGTAAATCCATCATCATCACCGGCGCGGGCGGCGGCTTTGGGCGGCTTGTGTCAGAAAAAGCTGGTGCGCTCGGTGCGAAGATCACATGCGCGGATATCGATGGTGCGGCCGCTGTAGCGACGGCGGAAGCCGTGCGTGCATCCGGCGGAACTGCTCAGGCTGTGGCCGTTGATGTGCGCGATCTGGTGCAGATGCGCGCGCTCGCCAAGGCGGCGGTCGATGCTTATGGTGCGATTGACGTGATGGTCAACAATGCAGGTACGATGCCGCTTGCATTCTGGTCGGATCATGAGGCCGCAATGGACGCATGGACGCGCTGCATCGACATTAACATGAAGGGTATCATGCACGGCATTGCCGCTGTGCATGATCAGATGATCGCGCAGGGGCGCGGCCAAGTGGTCAATGTGGCCAGCATCTACGGCAACTTCCCGGTTGTGGGCGCTGGGATTTATGGCGCGACCAAGGCGGCGGTCAGCTTTCTGTCTGAATCGCTGCGGGTTGAATCACGCGGCAAGATCAAGGTGACGACAGTAAAGCCCACCGGCGTGCCCGCCACCGGCCTGTCTGGCACGATCATCAATCCTGCGGCGGCGGTTGGCATTTTGGGGCAGAACATGCCGGAATTTCTGGAAATGTCCGAACAGATGGGCGCGGGTACCTTCCCGGCTGATCGGCTGGATCCGCAGAATATCGATTATGCGAGCCTCGCGCCGGAGCATATTGCAGACGCCATCGTTCATGTGATCAACCAGCCTTGGGGTGTCTCGATCGGGGATATCACCGTGCGCGGCGCGGGCGATCACTTCATCCTGTAAGCGGGCAGGCCGCGCGCGGATGTGTCAACGCGCGGCGGCCTTGGCTTCGGGCAAAACGGTCAGCTTCATCGCCTTGTCTTCAGACAGCCATTTGCGGGCCGTATCCTGCAACTCCGCAGGCGTTATTCGCCCATAATCAACCAGGATCGATTTGAGCGCGGCAATGCGCTGCGGATCATCATTCGCGCCGGCCAGATAATATTGCCAGAACTGGCTGCCAGTAGACGCACGTGAAATTCGTTCCTTCATCGGATTGACGGCGCGGGCCATTTCATCCGCCGTGGGGCCTTTGCTCGCCAGATTCTGCGCAATGCTGCGCGCGAGGGCATAGAAGCGGTCCACACCTTCGGGCTTAAGTTGCGCAAGCACGAGGAAGCTGCCGCCGCTTTCCATGCCCGTGGGCCAATTGCTGTCCACCACCGGGGAGTAGCTCGCCCCTTCGGCCTCACGCAGTTGATCAAACATGCGGTCGCCAAAAATCTGGGCCAGCAGGTCCAGCTTACGGCTTTCATACACATCCTTCACGCCGCCCCCGGTTTCCCAAGCGACAACGGCAGCGGCTTGATCGGCCGGGCCTTTGTGCGTGCGCAACAAGGGTGAGGCGGTGGGCTTGGGGCCGTTCGAGACAGGGGTCAGGATCTTGGCTGGAGCGCGCTTGGGCAGGGCTCCAAAGGTGTGCGTCAGCGCCTGTTCGGTCTGCGCCCAAGGCACATCGCCAAAAACCATCACTTCAATCGGGCCGGACGCCAATATGGGTTGCCACAGCGCCTTGAAGGCCTTGGGCGAGAGGGCCGAAATCTGGGCGCGGTCTGGCGTGGTCCAGCGTGTATCTCCGCCATGCAGCAGGCCCTGCAAATCGCGCGAGAGCACGCCCTGCGGAGACGATGTGAAGCTGTCATAGCCCGCAAGGAACGCCGCCTTGGCGCGTTGAACCGGCGCAGCATCCCAGCGAGGCGCGGCGAGTTTGGTGGCAATCAAACGCAATTGATCGGACAGGTCAGACGCACGCGTCTGTCCGCGCACCACGAACGCATCTTCGGACGCCTCAAACGCAAAGCCAACCTTCTTGCCAGAGGTCATGCGATCCAATTTGTCCTGATTGAGATCGCCTATGCCACTGGCATAGACCGCTGCACCGCCCGCCCATGCCGCCGTCACCCTATTGGCAGGCAGGGCCTTCAGCCCCGCTCCGAACCGAACCGCAACATAGACTTTGCCCGATTCAGCCGGATTGTAGAAATGTGTGAAGCGGACGCCGTTGGACAATTTGCCCATCGTCAGATCAAGCTCCGGCATGTCGCGCTTTTCAGCAACACTACCGGGCTTGCCGAGCTTGGGCAGTTCATCAAAACTGACGGGCGCTGCGGTGGAGCGGACAGCAGCGGCGCTGACAGGCGCTGACATGGCCGCGGCCAGTTCAACCTTCAGCCCCGGCTGAGCATCGGGCGCAGTGATCATGGCGCGCGGTCCGATGCCTGAGAAAAGTCGCTTGGTGGACGCGAAGATCATCTCCGGGGTGATCTTGTTGCGGAGCCCAGTGAACACATCATAGGCGACCTGAGCCGTGGCGACGGTTTCGCGAATATCGACCGCCTGAATGATGTCGTCCGCCAGCTTGGACCCGGCCTCTGTCTTTTCGGTTTCCACGCCGATCTGGAACGCGTCGTAGAGCTCGCCTTCCTCGCGTTGAATTTCCTCAAGCGAGGGCGGCGATTCAAGCGACTCTGCAATGATAGCGCGCACGTCTCTCAGCGCGGATTTCCAGTCGCTATTGAGCGGCTGGAGATCAAGGAAGGTCAAGTCTGCCGAGCGCGACGTATCATCCTGCCCCACTGCGGCGCGGACGAAGCTCGCTCCGGCGCGCGCGCGCGTTTCCAGTCGCCGGTTGATCAATCGCAAGGCGATCATATCCACGATCTTGCCCTGATTATAGACGATTGTGTCCTGCTTCTGCACCCAAGGGCGCAGCCAGGTGGCGCTGACACCGAGTTGGAGACCGGGGGCCGTCACAGCATCCGTATTCTGGTCCTGCGGCGTGGGTTTGCCGAAATCAGGATCGGGCGTGAGCGGACCTTTGCCTTTCCAATCGCTGAAATATTTCTTGATCAGCGCCTCGAACGTCACTGGATCGACATCGCCTGCAATCGAGATGACCGTCCGTTCGGGACGATACCAGCGATCATGAAAGGCGCGCAGCGATTGCGGCGTGGCAGCGCCCAATGTGCCAACGGTGCCAATGGGCGTGCGCGATGCCAGCAACTGCCCGGCATAGAACAGCTTGCGCTGCGCCTCTCCCACTTCGAATTCAGGCCCGAACTGCTCGCGCGCTTCTGCGAGCACGGTGCGGCGTTCGGCATCGACTTCGGCCTGTGTCATGCTCGGCGCAATCATCATGCCAGAGAGGATTTTCAGGCTCTCTTCCAGCCCGGCTGGCTGAATGGAGGGCAGATCCAGCTTGTAGATGGTCTGGGTGGCCGTGGTGGAGGCATTGGTATCGCTGCCAAAGGTGGCACCCAATCGCTGCCAGACGCGCTTGGCTTCCCCATCCATCACATAGCGCGAGCCGCGAAAGCTGAGATGCTCGATGAAATGCGCAAAGCCGAGTTCCTGCTCATTTTCCATGAGTGAACCCGCTTCAATGCCGATGCGGATCGAGACTTGACCCGGCGGCACGCCATTGCGGCGCACGGCGTAGCGCACACCGTTGGGCAGCACGCCAAACCGCCATTCGACATCAGGTGGAATATCGCTGCCAACATAAAGCCACGGCACCGTTGCCGCCTTGGCCGCGCTTTGTGACTGGGCGACCGCCGGGCTTTGAAGGACCGGAAGAACAGACGCGGCCAGCGCCAGTGCGAAGCGCCAGGCGCGGGGGGAGGGGTGGGTCATATTGGCAACTCTATCGGGTGGCGAAGGTTGCGGCAAGATGAACCGTGGCCCTGCGTCGATCAGCGGAACGGCGGTTCGTTGAACGCCCGCAATTTCCGGCTGTGCAACTTCGCCCCTTCGCGCCTTAGCTCGTCACAGGCTTCAATGCCGATCAACATATGTTCGGCAATGGCCCGCTCGTAGAAGCGGTTGGCCTGTCCCGGCAGCTTGAGTTCGCCATGGAGCGGCTTGTCAGACACACACAGCAACGTGCCATAGGGCACACGGAAGCGATAGCCTTGCGCGGCAATCGTGGCCGATTCCATGTCGATGCCAACCGCGCGGCTTTGAGAAAAGCGCAGGGCAGAGCGCGAGTAACGCAATTCCCAGTTGCGATCATCCGTGGTGACGATAGTGCCGGTGCGCAACCGTGCCTTCAGTGCCTCCGCACTTTCGCCAGAAACGGTCTGCGCTGCCCGCGCCATCGCCTGCTGCACTTCTGCAATGGGCGGAATGGGGATTTCCGGCGGCAGCAGGTCATCCAGCACATGGTCATCGCGCAGATAGGCATGGGCCAGCACATAGTCCCCGATCCTCTGGCTAGGGCGCAACCCGCCGCAATGGCCGATCATCAGCCACGCATCGGGGCGCAGCACCGCCAGATGGTCGGTAATCGTCTTGGCGTTGGAGGGGCCGACGCCGATATTGACGAGGCTGATCCCCGCGCGACCCGGCGCAGTCAGGTGCCATGCCGGCATCTGGTGCCGCCGCCACGCGCTGTCTGCCACGGTGCTCAGTGGATCGGGCGTCTTGTCCGTCACGGTTACGCCGCCGGGCGCTGAGAGCATCTCATAGGGGCCTCCGTTACCGAGTTGCGCGCAGGCCCACTGCACGAACTCATCAACATAGCGGTGATAGTTGGTGAACAGGATGTAACGTTGCACATGTTCGGGCGGTGTGCCGGTATAGTGCCGCAACCGGGCGAGCGAAAAATCAGTCCTCAGCCCATCGAACAGTGCGAGAGGGCGTGGGCCATGGTCTGGCCCCAGATCAAGGCCGTCAG
>CALMZE010000168.1 GCA_937870585.1 uncultured Sphingomonadales bacterium
CGATCACTCTCCAGTTCGCGGCTGAATGTCGCGTGAAGCCCGTCGGCGAAGCGGTTGAGCCGCGCTTCCAGCCGGTTCAGGCCGTGCCCGAAGCGGTTATAGGCGATGACGGCGGGGATCGCCGCAAACAGGCCGAGTGCGGTCGCAAACAGCGCCTCGGCAATGCCGGGGGCGACGACCGCAAGCGACGTATTCTGCTCCGCCGAAATCGCAGTGAAAGCGCGCATGATGCCCCAGACGGTGCCGAACAGGCCGACGAACGGCGCGACGCTGCCCACGGTCGCAAGGATGTTCAGCCGATCACCCAGACGGTCAATCTCGGTCGCAACCGCCGCGCCCATCGTGGTCGCCAGCCGCTCGCGCGTGCCATCGCGGTCCACCGGTTCGCGCGCGGTGGAGCGTCGCCATTCATACATGCCGGCGGAAAAGACGCGCGCGGCGGGCAGATCAGCGTCCTTATTCTCCTTGTAAAAGCCGTCCGCATCCTCGGCCTTCCAGAAGTCGCGCTCGAACCGGTCCGATTCCTTCATCGCGCGGCGGGTGCGCTGCCACTGGCTGTAGATGATCGTCCAGGTCCAGACGCTCGCGGCGAGCAGCCCGATCATCACGGCTTTGACGACGATATCGGCCTGAAGGAACAAGGCAATCGGGGACATGCTGACGCCTTCGGTCGGCACTTGAAACCAGGACAGGATCTGATCCACGCTTATTCCCCCAATAATTGTTCGAACGCGGCAATCCACGCCGCAGGTTGCCGCTTTGGCCTGCCCGAAGGCGCAAGGAAAGCGGCAATTACGTCCGCTTCTGCCAGCACTTGCCCATCGCGAATGACTCGCTGATGAATCAGCACGCTCGCCGCGCGCACCTGTTTCACCGTGCTGATGATGGTCAGCGCATCATCATAGCGCGCGGGCGTGCGATATTTGATGCTGAGTTCGGCGACGGCATAGACGCCTTCGCCCGCATCATAGGTGGTTTTCTGGTCAATCCCCGCCACGCGCAACATGTCGCTGCGGGCGCGCTCGAACCAGCGCAGATAATTGGCGTGATAGACCAGACCCGAAAAATCCGTGTCTTCAAAATAGACGCGCAGCGGCAATATGTGCACCTTGCCTGCAAAGCGGCCTGCGGTGGGCATGTCGGATGGGGCTGACGTCATGGCGGCAGACCATAGCGGGCGCGGATTCGCAAGGGAATCCCCGGTCGGCGCAGAGATGGATCAAATGGGCTTGACGCCGTGTAACCCGTAGGTTACATTTGTAACCCTAAGGTGACATTGAGGAGAATTCAGATGACTGAAACCGATTTTGATCGCGCCGAACGGCTGACTGCCCGCCGCGCCAATCTGGCGACGGTGCTGGGCATTGTGTTCATTGCCACGCAAACCGCCAGCCTGGAAACCGATGCCGCGTTGTCTCGCCCTGAACTGATTGGCTCCGGGGCCTGGATCATCTGGTGTCTGGCGTTTGTGATGTTGCTGGCAACCGGCGGCGGCCTGATGCGCTCAGCGCAGGTGCGCGCACTGATGAATGATGAAACGACGCGCGCCAACCGGCTTCACGCGATTGCCAGTGGCTTCTGGATCGCGCTCGCCACGGCCATGGTGGCCTATATCTCGACCTTTTATGAACCGCTCGACGCGCGGCAGGCGGCGCGCGTGATCCTCACCACGGCGCTGGGCGGAGCGATGATCCGCTTTGGCGCGCTGGAGCGGAAGTCGCTCGCCGGATGAGTGCTGAACTCAGCAACACGCTGCGCGCGGCGCGAGAGGCCAAGGGCTGGACGCAGGCCGAACTCGCCGAGCGGCTGGGCGTGAGCCGCAAGACGATCAACACGGTGGAAAATGGCGTGTTCGTGCCCTCCACCGTGCTGGCATTGAAGCTGGCGCGGGAATTGGGCTCCCCGGTCGAAGCGCTATTTGCCCTGATCGAATAGGCCTGCCTGGCTGCCTTCGGGCGGGTTGAGGCCAAGATGCTTCCAGCCCGGCGGATTGAGCAGGCGGCCCCGCGCCGTCCGCGCGATCAGGCCGAGCTGGAGCAGATAGGGCTCCACCACATCCTCGATCGTGTCGCGCGGTTCGGAAAGCCCGGCTGCCAACGCCTCCACGCCCACCGGGCCGCCGCGATAAATGTCCGCGATCATGGTCAGGTACCGCCGGTCCATCGCGTCCAGCCCCAGCTGATCCACCTCCAGCCGGGTGAGCGAGGCGTCGGCGATTTTGGCGGTGACGGTCGCCTCACCGGCCACATTGGCGAAATCGCGCACGCGGCGCAGCAGGCGGCCGGCAATGCGCGGCGTGCCGCGTGAGCGCTTGGCAATCTCATGCGCGCCATCGGGCGCAATCGCCAGATCGAGCAGCCCGGCGGCGCGGGTGATGACCTGTTCCAGTTCGGCATGGGTGTAGAATTGCAGGCGGACGGGGATGCCGAACCGGTCGCGCAGCGGCGTGGTCAGCAGCCCCTGCCGCGTCGTCGCGCCCACCAGCGTGAATTTGGGCAGATCAATCCGCACCGAACGCGCGGACGGCCCTTCGCCAATCATGATGTCGAGCGCGCGGTCTTCCATCGCGGGATAGAGGATTTCCTCCACCGCCGGATTGAGGCGGTGAATCTCGTCAATAAACAGCACATCGCCGTCATCCAGATTGGTGAGCAGCGCGGCAAGATCACCCGATTTGGCAATGACCGGGCCGGATGTCGCGCGGAACCCCACCCCCATTTCCTTGGCAACAATCTGCGCGAGCGTGGTCTTGCCAAGCCCGGGCGGGCCAAAGAACAGCGTATGATCCAGCGCGTCCCCGCGCTGCTTGGCAGCTTCGATAAAGACGCGCAAATTCTCACGCGCCGCCTTCTGCCCGACGAATTCGTCAAGCGATTTGGGGCGCAAGGCGGCGTCCACATCTTCAGGGCGACGGGCGGGGGAGAGGAGGGGGGAGGTCATGGGTTTAGTACCGAAAAATCAACGGGTCTTGAACCTCGATCTTTTCTTCGGTTCAGCGCAGCATAGACCTTAGGATGGTATTTTTCATGCACATTTATATGCCTGAGTGAAGCCGATACAGAATCCCAACTCAAATCGGGGTCCACTGAACCGACATCGCGTCTTGCATAAGGTAGAACATGAATAGCCAATGCATGAATTATGCCGCATTGTAAAACATAGTCGTTTATCGCAATAACGTGACTTCTAGGGTTAATATTTATCGTCGATACACGAGATCCCAAAATTTGAATATTTGAAATAATTTGATCCAGATAGAGTGTAAGATTTTTATCTTCACTCCATTCGATACATTTTGCGAAAACATCAATCATTTTAGGGTCGGGTTCGGATGATGGAAATTTGACCGGATTGCTCGGTGATCGCCCTTTAGCCTCGACCGTAACTCGCACTTTATCCAACTCTTCGACCATCGTTTGCGCGTGGTCGCAAGCTTGGACAATGGCAAAGCGCAACATTGCTCTTGCCGCTGACATGTTTCCAGATCGGCGGCTGCGCTCGTGCTGCTCAGATTGAGAAATCTGCTGCCTGAGGAAATGTATGCTGATGCCCCCAACGAAAACGGCCACGATACCACTAATCAGTGTTTGCCATTCGAACCAGCAAAGGCTCGGATCGGATAGCCAGTTGCACGGCAATCTGCAGTAGAGGCCATCGTAACTCACCGCACCGCCCCCAAAAACTCATCCAGCCCGACCTGCGCCTGCCGCAGCAAACCCGCCAGCGTCCCGGTCTTCACCTCCTTGTGCAGTGGCACGACTGTACCTGAACCACCCCGCCGCATCACAACATGACTGCCGCGCTGGCGCACTTGTTCAAAGCCCAGTCGCTCCAATGCCTTCACCACGTCCGCGCCGGAGAGGACCGGCAGTTTAGGCATGTTCGAGCAGGTTGAGTGTGGTCACCAGCGGCGCTTCGCCGAAGGTCATCGGAAATTCTTCCAGATACAGCTCCACCGCCTCGCGCAGATTGGCAAGCGCCTCCTCAATCGTGTCGCCCTGGCTCGCCGTGCCCGTTTCGGGATTATAAGAGACGTAGCCGCCTTCTTCGGCTTTCGTCAGAACAGCAGTGACTTGCATGGCCTAATCCTTTCGCATCCCAGATTAACGCGCCGCCTTCTTCAGCGCCAGCCGCACCAAGGCATCCAGCGTGGCACCTTCCCCAAGTTCAGCGTCCGCCGCTGCCACCGCCGCCTGCGCTTCTCCGGGCTTGAAGCCCAGCCCGGTCAGCGCGGAGAGCGCGTCTGCCGCCAGACTCCCCGCCGCAACCGGCGCGCTGCCGCCTGCCGTGCCCAGCGCCACGCCGCCCACCTTATCCTTCAATTCGCGCACGATACGTTCGGCGAGTTTGGGGCCGACTCCGTTTGCGCGCGCGACCATCGCCTTGTCTTGCGCGCTGACGGCGCGGGTCAGTTCGTCAGGATCGAGCGTGGAGAGGATGGCGAGCGCCACCTTGCCGCCTACGCCCTGCACGCCGGTGAGCAAGCGGAACCAGTCGCGCTCGCCCGCACTGCCAAACGCGAACAGCGTCATCGCATCCTCGCGCACCTGCATTTCGGTGAAGACGCGCACATCGCCGCCGATCGGGCCAAGCGCGGAGAGGGTGCGGCTGCTCGCCTGCACCAGATAGCCGACGCCGCCAACGTCGATCACGGCATGGTCGGCAGTGGCTTCGGCCAGAATTCCGGTGAGGCGGGCGATCATGAATGTTCCTTACCCGTTCTCATGGGGGCGTGTCGAGGGGGAGAATTCTTCTGCTTAAGCCCCTCCGCTAGACTCTGATGATTTTAGCTTAACTCATTCTGTGCTCCGGCCCTTCGACTGCCTGCCAAGGCAGGCGCTCAGGATAAACTGCCCGTTGGGCAGGCCGGAGCCCTGTGGCATTGCAAAACCATGCTTGCCAGACTCTCGCAAGGCTCCGGCACAAGGCCGGAGCACAAGGCGATTCCATCAAAGTCATCGCACTACAAAGATAAGGGGCTCAGTGATAATCACCCCGCCGCCTTCACAATCTCCGCCCAGGCCGCTTCGTCGATCACTTCGATGCCCAACTCGGTTGCTTTCTTGAGCTTCGAGCCAGCACCCGGCCCCGCGACAACCAGATCAGTCTTGGCCGAGACGGAGCCCGCTGCCTTTGCGCCCAAGGCTTCGGCCTGCGCCTTGGCCTCATCGCGGCTCATCGTTTCGAGGCTGCCGGTGAAGACGATGGTCTTGCCAGAGACGGAGGAGGCGCGGGTCTCTACGATGTAGTCGGGTGGGGAAACTTCGGAGAGGAGGTCATCCCATACGGCGACATTGTGGGGTTCGTGGAAAAAGTCCGCGAGCGCTTCCACCACGGCGGGGCCGATGCCGTCGATCTGAACCAGCTCTTCCGCTCCGGTCTCCGATGTTGCCACCGCCCGCAGCCGTGACAGCGTGACAAACGCCTTGAGCAGATCGCGCGCCGTCACCGCGCCAACATGGCGGATGCCCAGCGCGAAGAGCAGCCGTGCAGCGTCTGGCGACCGTTTGGCTTCAATCGCGGCCAGCAGATTATCGACCGATTTTTCTTGCCACCCCTCGCGCGCCAAAATCTCCGCGCGGCGCGCCTTGAGGCGGAAAATATCGGCGGGGGAGTGCAGCCAGCCGAGTTCGAAAAATTCCAATATTGTCTTTTCGCCCAGCCCTTCAATATCGAGCGCGGTGCGGCCCACAAAATGCTTGAGCCGTTCTACGCGCTGTGCGGGGCAGATCAGGCCCCCGGTGCAGCGCACATCAACCTCACCTTCCTCCGCCTGCGCTTCGCTGCCGCATTCGGGGCAGTGATCGGGGAAGGCGAAGGGCGGACGCGTGTCATCGCGCGAGAGGTTTTCCACAATCTGCGGAATGACATCGCCCGCGCGCTGTACCACCACCCGGTCGCCCACGCGCACGCCCAGCCGGGCGATTTCGTCGCGGTTATGCAGCGTCACGTTGGAGACGACCACCCCGCCCACCGTCACCGGTTTGAGCCGCCCGACCGGCGTCAGTTTTCCAGTGCGGCCCACCTGAATGTCGATGGCCTCCAGCGTGGTTTCGGCGCGTTCGGCGGGGAACTTGTGGGCGATGGCCCAGCGCGGGGCCTTGGCGACAAAGCCCAGCCGTGCTTGCCAGTCGAGCCGGTCCACCTTGTACACCACGCCATCAATGTCGAACGGCAGATCGGCCCGCAGCGCCTCTATGGTGCGATAATGGGCCAGCGTTGCCTCGACCGTATCGGTGCGGATGAAGCGCGGATCAACCGGCAGGCCCCAGCTTTCGATGGCCTTGATCACATCATATTGAGTTTCGCCCGGAAGCTCGGAGACCTCGCCCCAGCCATGCGCGAGGAAGCGCAAGGGCCGCGCAGCGGTGACACTCGCATCCTTCTGGCGTAGCGATCCGGCAGCAGCGTTGCGCGGATTGGCGAACAGCTTTTCGCCTTTGGCCTCCTGCGCGGCGTTGAGCGCCTCGAAATCGGCTTTGGCCATGTAGATTTCGCCGCGAATTTCAAAGACGGCGGGAAACTCCCTCTCCCCTTCGGGGGAGAGGGCCGGGGTGAGGGGGAGTGTGACAGCGGACTCCCTCCTTCCCAACCGCTCCGGCACATCGGCCACCGTGCGCACATTGGCGGTCACATCCTCACCCACCTGCCCGTCGCCGCGCGTGGCGGCCTGCACCAGCACACCATGTTCATAGCGGAGCGAGCAAGACAGGCCGTCAATCTTGGGCTCCGCCGTCAACACCACGGGCGCGTCTTCGGGAAGGTTCAGGAAGCGCCGCACCCGCGCGACGAAATCGGCCACATCCTCGGCGGCAAAAGCATTGTCGAGGCTGAGCATCGGCTTGGCATGGGTGACTTTGGAGAGATGCCCGGCAGGCGCCGCGCCCACGGCCTTGTTGGGGCTATCCTCACGCACTAGATGCGGAAATTCGGCCTCCAGCGCATTATTCTCCCGCACCAGCGCATCATACTCGCCGTCCGAAATTTTGGGCGTGTCGAGCGTGTGATACAGGCGGTTATGCTTGGCGATCTCGCGCGCGAGACGCATCAGGCGGTTGGCGGCTTCGGATTCTTTGGTCATCACACGCCCTCCAACAGCCGCCCCGCCTGAGCGCGCGCTTCAGTCGTCACTTCCGCGCCAGAGAGCATTCGCGCGATTTCCTCGCGGCGTTCGTCTGTGCTGAGCGCGCGGACGCCGGTGCGGGTGACGGTGCCGTCTGAGCTCTTGGCGATGAGCAGGTGCATCGCGCCGCGCGCGGCAACCTGGGGGCTGTGGGTGACGACGAGCAGTTGCGTACGCTGCGCCAGTCGCGCCAGTCGCTCGCCAATCGCTGAAGCGACCGCCCCGCCGACGCCGCGATCAATCTCATCAAAGATCATCGTTGCCGCGCCGCCTTCTTCAGCCAGTGCAACCTTGAGCGCGAGGATGAAGCGGGAGGTTTCGCCGCCAGACGCGATCTTCACCAACGGGCCAAACGGCGCGCCGGGGTTGGTGGCGACCATATATTCCACGCGGTCCGCCCCGCGCGGTCCCCATTGCGTTTCCGGGAGTGGCTCGACCAAGGTCCGGAAGCGCGCAGAATCGAGCTTGAGCGGAACCAGTTCCGCCTCCACGGCGGCATCGAGCCGGAGGGCGGCTTCGGCGCGGGTGGCGGAGAGCGTCTTGGCGGCCTTCACATAGGCGTCGCGTGCGGCCTGCTCGCTGGCTTCCAATTGGCCGAGCCGGTCGCTGCCGGTTTCGATATCCTCCAGCTGGCGGGCGAGCGTAGCGGCATGGGCGGCGAGTTCATCGGGCTGGACACGATATTTGCGGGCAAGCGCGCGCAGATCGAACAGGCGGGCTTCGTCTTTCTCGAAATCTTCGGGGCGGATGTCGAACGCGCGGGCCGCTTCTGCGAGCTTGTCTTCGGCGAGCGACCCTTCAATCACCGCCCGGTCGAGCGCGGCCAGCGCCTCGGTGAGCGCCGGGGCTTCGTGCGCAATGCGCTGGAGGATGCGCGCGGCCTGCCGCAATTTGGAGAGGCCAGCCTCTCCGGGTTCGATCAGATCGCGCACGGCTTTCAGTTCATCGGACAGCTTCACACCCTTGAGCATGGTCTGCCGCCGCGTCGCAAGCTCGGCCTCTTCGCCGGGTTCGGGCGCAAAGCTGCGCAACTCGGCCACGGCATGATCGAGCCATTCGCGGTCTGATGCGGCTTTATCCAGCGTCTCGCGCAGGGCGGTGAGTTCGGCTTGAACCGTGCGCCATGCTGACCATGCAGCGGCGGTGGCGGCCAGATCGGAGCGTGCAAAGGCATCAAGCAGATCGCGGTGCCCCTTGGGGTTGATCAGCCCGCGATCATCATGTTGGCCGTGTATCTCCACCAAATTGCCGCCCAGTTCGCGCAACAGCGTGGCAGAAACGGGCTGGTCATTCACCCAGGCGCGGCTGCCGCCATCGGCCTTGACCGTGCGACGCAGGATGATGGGCTCGCCGGGTTCATGGGCCAGCTCATTGGCAGACAGGATGGCAAGGGAAGGGGCGGTCGCATCGAAACTCGCCGTCACGCCCGCTTGCACGCAGCCATGGCGGACAAGGCCGCTATCGGCGCGGTCGCCCAATACGAGACCCAGCGCATCGAGCAGGATGGATTTGCCCGCGCCCGTCTCACCGGTGAGCACGCCCAGCCCTGCCTCAAATTCAAGGTCGAGCGCCTCGATCAGCACGACATCGCGGATCGACAGGCTGGTCAGCATGGGGTGGCGATCAGGATCCGGGAACGTGCTTCTTCACCAGTTCATAGGCATGGTCATACCATTTTGAACCGGGATAGTTTGCGCCCAGAACGGCTGCGGCCTTCTTCGCTTCTTCGGGAATGCCGAGCGCGAGATAGGATTCGGTCAGGCGCATCAGCGCTTCCGGCGCGTGGCTGGTGGTCTGATAGGTGTCCACCACCTTGCGGAAGCGGACTACGCTCGCCAGCCAGTTGCCGCGCCGCTGGTAGAAGCGACCGATTTCCATTTCCTTGCCAGCCAGATGGTCATTGACCAGATCGACCTTCAGGCGAGCATCGGCGGCATAGCGCGTGTTGGGATAGCGGCGGATCAGTTCCCCCAGTGCATCGAGCGCAGATTGGGTGATGCGCTGATCGCGCGTCACATCGCTGATCTGCTCATAATAATTGAGCGCAATCAGATAATGCGCATAGGGCGCATCGCGGTTGCCGGGGTGGATGGAGAGGAAGCGCTGCGCCGAGTTGGTCGATTCGGTATAGTCGCGGCCCATATAGTAGCTGAACGCGCTCATCAGCTGCGCCCGGCGCGCCCAGACCGAATAGGGATGCTGGCGTTCGACTTCGTCAAACAAAGCGGCGGCCAGCTTGAACTCGCCGCGATCCAGCCTTTCCTTGGCTGTGGCGTAGAGCGTGTTCACATCCCGCGCGACATATTGCGTGTCCTTCTTCACGCGATTGCGCGAACAGGCGGGCAGCGCGAGCGTGACCGAAGCCAGGGCCAGCAGCAGGATCGGACGGGACATGGATTTCAACATGGCCCGCGTTCTAGCCGCGCTTTTGCCCCGCGCCAAGCCAAGAGATGCGCTTTGGTAACGCTTTGGCGTTAGAGATGCACGGATGCTCAAAGTTCTGACCCTTGCCAGTCTGTTTCCTGATGTGACACGCCCCACGCTTGGGCCATTTGTGGAACGGCAGACGCTGGGGCTGGCGGCGCATCCCGATGTCGAGCTGATGGTGGTCTCGCCGCGCGGATTGCCGCCCTTTCCGCTGTCGCTCCATCCGCATTATCGGGCGCTGGCAGACTTGCCCGATCAGGAGGTGTGGAAGGGCGTCACAGTGCATCGCCCGCGCTTCACCCATTGGCCGGGGACAGGCGGGCGCTTTGACGCTGGGGCCATGGCGCGCGCGGTGCTGCCGCTGCTGCGCCGCATTCGACAGAGCTTTGCATTTGATGTGATCGATGCGGAATTCTTCTTCCCCGATGGTCCGGCGGCGATGAGGCTGGGCGAAGCGCTGGGCGTGCCGGTTTCGATCAAGGCGCGCGGGGCAGACATTCATTTCTGGGGCACACAGCCCGGCACAGGCGCGCAAGTGGTGCAGGCAGGGCAGACTGCGGCGGGGCTTCTGGCGGTCGCGCAATCCTTGAAGGATGATATGGTTGCGCTCGGGATGCCGGGTGACCGCATCCGTGTGCACTATACCGGGGTGGACCTGAGCCGCTTCAAGCCGGGGGACCGGGCGGCGCTCAAGGCCGAACGCGGTGTGGCCGGGCCGCTTGTGACCTGCGTCGGGGCGCTGATCCCGCGCAAGCGCCAAGGGATGATTATCGACGCTCTGCCCGCATTGCCCGGCGTGACGCTGGTGCTGATCGGCAAGGGCGAGGATGAGGCGAAACTGAAGGCGCAGGCAGAGCAATCCGGCGTGGCGGATCGCGTCCGCTTTACAGGCGCAATTCCGCAGGATGAGATTGCAGGCTGGCTGGCGGCATCCGATGTGATGTGCCTGCCTTCAGCGTCTGAAGGCCTTGCCAATGCATGGGTGGAGGCGCTGGCGTGCGGCACGCCGGTTGTCATCACCGATGTCGGCGGCGCGCGCGAACTGGTGGACCGGGCGGAGGCGGGGTGTCTCGTCGCACCCAAAGCCGGGGCCGTGGCGGATGCCATCCGCGCGCTGATCGCCAAACCGCCCGCGCCGGATGCCGTGCGCGCAGCCGCGCAGCGCTTCACATGGGAGGCGAACCGCGATGCGCTTTATGCGCATCTTTCCGGCTTGGTCAGTCGATAAAGCCTTCGGCGGGCAGGGCGCTCTTCTTGCCGCTTTCATCCTTGGGCACGAAGCTGTCTGACTTCACGTTGAGCCAGATCAGGATCGGTGCTGCGATGTAGATCGACGAGAAAGTGCCCACTACGATGCCGAGGAACATGGCGGCGGTGAAGCCGAAGATCACCTCTGGCCCGAGGAACAGCAGGATGCCGAGCGTGATGATCAGCGAGAGCGACGTCACAATGGTGCGTGAGAGCGTTTCGTTGACCGACTGGTTGAGCAGCGCCTGCACGTCCATCTTGCGCCATTTGCGGAAATTCTCGCGCATCCGGTCATAGGTCACGATGGTGTCGTTGAGCGAGTAGCCGATGATCGTCAGCACGGCGGCCACGATGTTCAGGTCAAACTCCAGCTGCGTCAATGCAAAGAAGCCGAACGTCAGGATCACGTCATGGAACAGCGCGAAGAGCGCTCCGACGCCGAACTGCCATTCAAAGCTCAGCCAAATGTAAAGCGCGATGCCTACCATGGCGAGCGACAGCGCGAGGCTGCCGGTTCGGAACAATTCGGTCGAGACCTTGCCTGAAACCGATTCGACCGCACCAAATTTCGCGTCCGGAAAGTCGGTCTGGATGGACGCGCGAACCTGAGAGGCAACCTTGTTGGCAGCGCCAACGTCCTTCTCGCTGGCAGCGGCAGATGTGCCTTGCAGCCACTGCATGAACGGATTCGCACTGCCCTCCAGCGGAATGCGAATGGTGACTTCCTTCGCGCTGCCCGTTTGCTGGATGGTGGCATTTTCTACACCCAGCTTTTCCAGCCGGTCGCGCAGGGCAGGCACATCGGCGGGCTGCGAGAAGGCCACACGCATCATCTGCCCGCCGGAAAAGTCCACACCCCAGTTGAGGCCGCGCACAGAGACCAGCGCAAAGGATGCGATGATCAGGCCAATTGACAGCGCCAGCGCCACCCAGCGCCAGCGCAGAAAGTCGATATTCGTATTGTCCGGAACCAGTTTCAGGGGACGCATGGACTTTTCCTCAGATCACGAGTTCTTGCGGACGGTTGCGTTTCAGATAGTCGGCAACGAGCAGGCGGGTCAGTGTCACACCGGTGAAGACCGAGGTGACGATGCCGAGCGCCAGCACAACCGCGAAACCACGAATTGGGCCAGAGCCGAACCAGAACATGATGATCGCCGAAATCACGTTGGTGACGTTCGCGTCAAAAATGGCGCGGCTCGCTTCCTTATAGCCAAACTCGACGGCCTGTATGGTCTGGCGGCCACGTGCGACTTCTTCACGGATGCGTTCGTTGATCAGCACGTTGGCATCGACCGCAGCACCGATGGTCAGAACGAAACCGGCAATGCCAGGCAGCGTCAACGTGGCCCCGAAAATCGCCATCAGGCCCAGAATGAGGAACGCATTCACCACCAGCGCGATGGTCGTATAGACGCCGAACCGCGCATAAGTGAGCACCATGAAGACGATCAGCGCCACCGTGGCGACGAGCCCCGCGAGCACGCCCTTCTCAATCGAATCGCGCCCAAGATCGGGGCCGACCGAGCGCTCATCCACCACAGTCAGTGCCACAGGCAGCTTGCCTGACTGGAGTGAGACGGCGAGCTCATTCGCGCTTTCCACAGTGAAGCTGCCGCTGATCTGGGCCTGACCGGTCAGGATCGCATCCTTGAAGACGGGTGCTGAAATCACCTTGCCATCGAGAATGATCGCAAACTCCTTGCCGACATTGGCCGTGGAGACCTGCGCGAACTTCTTGCCGCCCTTATTGTTGAAGCGAATATCAACCACCGGGGTGCGACCGTCCTGATCATAGGATTGCTTGGCCGCGATCAAATCTTCGCCGGACACCATAACACGGCGCTGGACCACGATCTTGGCACCCTGCGCGCGCGCATCCATGAAAGGAAGCACTTCGCTGCCCGGCCCGGCGACACCCGTGGTCGCCCCCGACTGATCGGGATCGACAAGCTTGAATTCCAGCTTCGCGGTTTGGCCCAGCAGCGATTTGAGGCGTTCAGGATCTTTCAGACCCGGCACCTGCACCTGAATGCGGTTGGAGCCTTGCAGCGTGACGGAGACTTCCTTCGTGCCATCCGGATCAATCCGGCGCGAAACGACGCCGCGCGCGGCCTCCATCGATTGCTTGATCTTGTCTTGCAGGCCTTCAGGCGTTGGCGTCATCACGATCCGCGTGGAATCGCGGATTTCAACAACCCAATCGCGCTTGCCGGTCACGCCCACGCCGTTGGTGAGGTTATAGGCCAGTTCGCGCGCGCGATCCACGTCTGCAGTGTTGCGCGGCATGAAGGAGAGCACGCCATCGGCTGTCGCGATTTCGCCAATCTCCACGCGCGGTTCGGCCCGGCGCATCGCAGTGCGCACATCCTCTTCCATCTGCGCCATCTGCGCCTTCGCCACTTCGGGCGTGGCGGCTTCAAGCAGCAGTTCAGAACCGCCCGCCAGATCGAGACCCAGATTGATATGGGTATCAGCAATGCGCGCGGGCAATTTGCTGCGCAGATCGGCGGGCAAAACGGTCGGGATGGCGGCCAATATGCCGAGCAATGTCACAATGATGACAAGCCGGATTTTCCATGTGGGAAAGTCGAGCATCAGGGTGTCAGTCGTTCGCAGGCTTGGCGGGCGTTGCGGTGAGCACGTCCGTCAACATGGATTTGACCGATTTCACTTTGATACCGGGCGCGATTTCAATTTCCAGCGCATCCGCTTCCACCTTGGTCACCTTGCCATAAAGGCCGCCACCGGTGACGACCTGATCGCCCTTTTTCACGGCGTCGATCTTGGCGCGGTGGTCCTTCATCTGCTTCTGCTGCGGCCGGATCAGGAAGAACCAGAAGATCACGAAAATCAGGACCAGCGGAGGAATATTGGTCAGCAAGGCTGCGCTGCCGCCGGAAGCTGCGGCACCGGCGGTTTGGGCGTAAGCGGGGGTGAAAAGCATCGCGTTACTCTATAACCAGAGGAAAGGGGGCGGGGCACGAACGCCCTATCTGGGGCGCGCGCCTACCATCTTCAAGCCATGGGAGCAACAAGGGGCTTGGGCCAGTGCGATTGGCAGCCGGACCGGGGGCGGGTCCGGCTGCCAGCACCGTTCTGGGAAAGTCGTGCGGATCTTGTCCTGCAAAAGCCCTGCCCCTCGGGTCGCGTATCAGTGGGCGGGACGTGAATGACGCATGGCGTCATTCGCAGGATGCGGCGACTTCCTCCAGAAAGGTGCTATCCAGGATGCGGATGCGGCCATGCTCCAGCGTGATGATCCCCACATCGGCCCATGACGAGAGCTGGCGGTTGATATGTTCGCGGCTCATGCCAGCAAAATTGCCCAGTTCGCTCTGGTTGAGATCCAGCTTCAACCGGCCTTCCTTGCTCCCCGCCAAGGTCAGTCGCTGGAGATAGCGGGCGAGGCGCGGACCGGATGCATAGGCCCGGTCGCTTTCGATCATCGAATTGGTCTGGCGCAGGCGGCGCGCCAGTTCCTTCATCAGCCGCCACGCCATACCCGGCTGACGCTCCACAAAGGCTTCAAAGCCCGCGCGGGTCAGGCGGAGATAGCGCCCATCTTCGATGGCGATGACCGACGCTGTGCGTTCGCCTCCGTCCAGCACCGCGATTTCGCCCAGAACCGTGCCGGGATCTGCAAAATCGAGCGTGATTTCGCGACCGTTGGACGCGACCATGGTGATCTTGGCATGGCCACTGAGCAGTATGATCAGATGATCGCCGGGATCGCCCTGAAGCAGCAACGTCTGCCCCTTCTTCATGGTCTGCTGCGATGCGAGCGAGAGCAAATCCTCCAGTTCATCGGCCCGGCAGGCCGCGAACAAAGATGTGGCAGGCAGCAAATCGGCCAGACCCTTGGCGTCCATCATTCATCCCCTTTATCGGCTGTGCGCCAGATCCTGTGTGAGACATTATTGATTGATTCGCACAGCCTTTGTGATGTTCATCACAAATTTGGACCAGAGGCTCGCACCCCTCTCCCCTTGAGAGAGAGGGGTTGGGGAAAGGGTGAAACCTAGACGCCACGCAATGGCTTGCCCCGTTCCCGCCGCAATCGCTTGGCAAGAGCGCATAAACCGTTAAGGGGGTTCGATTGCGTTCCGGGTCGGTAACGTGCAAAAGCCGCCGTTCGGGTACGCTTCCAAAGGATACGGGATCGGGAATGGGTGATCTGTTTGACAAGTTTGCGCCGCTGATCGCGGAGCATGAGGCTCTGCTGGACAGCACGGAGCGTCATCCCTTCGCCATCGTGATGGACAAGGTGCTCGGCCCGACCGAAGCGATCATCAAGGGCAAACACACCATTCTTGTCGGCACCTATAATTACATGGGCATGACGTTTGATCCGGACGTGATTGCCTCAGGCGTGCGCGCCATGCAGGAATATGGCACCGGCACGAACGGCAGCCGGATGCTCAACGGCACCTTTGCCGACCATGTGGACGCGGAAGACGCGCTCAAGGAATTTTACGGCACTGATCATGCCATGGTGTTTTCCACCGGCTATCAGGCCAATCTCGGCATCGTCTCCACGCTGGTGGGCAAAGACGAATATGTCGTTATCGATCTGGATAGCCACGCTTCGATCTATGATGGCTGCTTCATGGGCATGGGGATGAGCAACGCCAACCTCGTCCGGTTCCGCCACAATAATGTGGAGCATCTGCGCACCCGCCTTGAAAAGTTGTCCAAGGTTGCGGGCAAGCTGGTGGCGCCTGAAGGTGTCTAT
>CALMZE010000169.1 GCA_937870585.1 uncultured Sphingomonadales bacterium
GCACCGAAGTGGTGGAAGCGGCCTTGATGTCCCTGTTGCAGTCCGATCAGGACGAGCGGGTGGAAGCGGTTCTGGCAAGGCGGCTCGATCGCCTGTCGCGGCAACTCGATCGGCTCGAATGGCATGGTGAATTGACGAACGAAGCCATTGCCCTGTTCGTGCGCTTCTGGCTCACCAGCAATCCGCCGCTGCCTGATGCCGCGATGAAGGCGGCGCAGGCGATGGGCAAGAAGAGGTGGCACGGATTTGTGGAATCACTCTCGCGGCGCATGGAGGCGGGACCAAAGCTGCGGGATGAAGTCGAACTTGGGAAGTCCGACGCATCAATCAGCTGACCAGGGAGATCACCCTCAGCTTCATCAACACGCCAATCCCTGTCATGCAAACTCAAAGGCGCATTACCTGAAAACTGCCGGCTTGAGAATCGGAGCGCCGGGGCTCCGTGCATCATGACTGTTGCGTGCCCCCCCCGTCGATCTGCCTCTCAAGCCTCTCTTTGTTGGGAATCAGATCGGCGATGGAGAATTGATCCAGATGCCGGGCAAATGACTCCAAAGCGCCTGTCAATACATGCCGTAACCCGCAGACTGGGGTGACAACGCAAGTGTTGGTTGCCGGGTCGAAACATTCAACGAACGTCCCTGTATCTTCCATGGTCCGGACAATGACGCCCACATTCAATTCGGCAGGCGGGAGCGCCAGCTTGAGACCGCCGCTGCGGCCCCGCACGCTTTCGACAAAACCTTCGGCGGTGAGCCGCTGAGCCACCTTCATCAGGTGGTTCTTCGAAATGCCATAGGCGCTGGCAATGTCGGCGATGGAATGATGGCCGTCTTTCACCGCCAAAAACATCAGCGTGCGCAGGGCATAATCGGTTTGAAGCGAGAGTCTCATAAAAGATGCATATCATATATTGCATTTAACCGCCAACCGCCTAAACGATGCATATGAAATACCTCTTAATCGAGTCGAGACTGTGACGGGGTCAGAGCATGTCGCGCAAGTGCGCGCTCGCAAGATGGCTGACGCGCTGGCCTGCGGGATCGATGACGCATTCATTTCCCAGCTCGTAGAGCAATTTTACGGAGCTATTCGGGCTGATGACATGCTCGGCCCGATATTTGGTGCAAAGGTCAGCGACTGGCCGCATCATCTGGCGCGGATGAAGGATTTCTGGGCCTCGATCATGCTGGAATCGGGTCGTTTCAGTGGCAATCCCATGCGCAAGCACACGGCTATCGGTGGGCTTGATGCAGAGCATTTTGCGCGGTGGCAGTCTTTATGGGACGTGACACTCACCCGGATCGCACCGAACGAGGAAGTGGCAAACCGCTTTCGCGACGCGGCGCGGCGCATTGGCGAAAGCCTGCTGACCGGCATTCTGATTGATCGCGGCGGACTGACCGCGATTCGCGCAAAGGTGCTTGCCTGATGTCTGAACCCTATGCCTCATCCCCCATCTTCGACGAGCAGACTTTGCCCGATGCGCTGCGCAACGATCATCGCACCAAAACCGGGACGTGGGGCCTGCTGCGCGTCCTGGAAGGCGAAGTCCGGCTGATCTTCACCGAGCCGCTTACGGAACACCGTGTCACGCCGGATAGTCCCGCCATCATCCCACCACAGGCGACGCACTATGTTGTCCCCGTCGGGGCAATGCGCATGCAGGTTGAGTTCTGGCGCGAACGACCTGATCTGAGCAAAGGACCGGTCAATGGATGACCTTGTTCTGGCTCGCGCTATCCATGTGATCGCGGTGTTGTTCTGGATCGGCGGCGTCGGATTTGTCACCTGGGTTGTCATGCCCGCGCTGCGGGCCAGCGAACGTCCCGTAGAGCGCCTTGCCCGGTTTCATCAGATCGAGGGACGCTTTGCATGGCAAGCGCGCATCTGGGTCACGCTGGCCGGGGCAAGCGGACTGTGGCTGATCTACCGCGCCGATATGTGGAGCCGGTTTGCCGAGCTTAGCTTCTGGTGGATGCATCTGATGGTGGCGCTGTGGGCCGTGTTCGCGCTGATGCTGTTCGTGCTGGAGCCCTTGGTCTTGCATCGCCGCATGGCAAGCTCAACCACACCGGAAGCTGATTTTGCGCGCATGATGCGATTGCATCAGGTGCTGAGCCTTTTGGGCGTTGTGGCCGTGTTTGGCGCGGTTGGCGGCAGTCACGGCCTTTTCTGAACTTCGGGGGGACGACCATGGAAAGCTATGGAACGACATTCAGCATTAAACGGCTTTGGACCATCCTGGTCGTTGGCATGGTCGCTATGTTCGGCGCCCTGTTGCTCTTTGGTCAGCAAATCTATCAGCAAGCACCGCCCATTCCCGAGGCAGTAAAATCCGCGAGCGGCGAAACCCTGTTTACGCGCACGGATATCGAGACCGGTCAGAATGTCTGGCAGTCAATCGGCGGCATGGAGCAAGGCTCGATCTGGGGCCATGGCAGCTATCTCGCGCCCGACTGGAGCGCGGACTGGCTGCACCGTGAGGCATCGGCTTTGCTCGCTCTGCAAAGTTCTCACCCCATTGCAGGCGCCACTCCGGCGCAGAATGAAGCGATGCACAAAGCGGCGCTGCAAGAGGAAATGCGCACCAACAGCTATGATCCGGCAACCGGGATCATCACGGTCAGTGACACCCGCGCAGCGGCCATCAAACAAGTGCAGACGCATTTCGTCAGCCTCTACGAAGGCAATGACACCGCCGCGCTGGCGCTGCGCAAAGCCTATGCCTTCCCGGTCTACGGACAGCTGTCGCCTGAAGAGGCGCGGCAGGTTTCGGCATTCTATTTCTGGTCGGCCTGGGGCGCGACAACCAACCGCCCCGGCGACACCATAACCTATACCAGCAATTGGCCGCACGAACCGCTGGTCGGCAATGTCCCGACAACAGGCACGTTGCTGTGGAGTCTGGCCTCGGTCATTCTGCTGCTGGCAGCAGCAGGCGCTCTGATCGCCTATTATGCCAAGCAGTTTGACCTCTGGCGCAGCGACATATTGCCCGAACAGGGCATGGCGGCTTCCGATGTACTGAGCGGGGCGGTCATCACCCCGTCGATGCGCGCAACGGCCAAATACTTCTGGGTGGTCTGCGCCCTGTTCGTCACGCAGGTGCTGCTGGGCATTGTCACCGCTCATTACGCGGTTGAGGGACAGGGGCTCTATGGCCTGCCTTTCGCCGAATATTTGCCCTATACGATTACGCGCACTTGGCACACGCAGCTGGCGGTCCTGTGGATTGCCACCGCTTGGCTCGCCACCGGACTCTATGTCGCGCCAATGCTTGTCGGCCGCGATCCCAAATTTCAGCGGCTCGGGGTCAATTTCCTGTTCGTCAGCCTGCTGATCATCGTGATCGGCTCGTTTGCCGGGCAATGGGCGGCAGTCCACCGTTTCTTCCACAATCTGACGGCCAATTTCTGGTTCGGTCATCAAGGCTATGAATATGTCGACCTTGGCCGGTTCTGGCAGATCTACCTGCTGATCGGACTGCTCTTGTGGGTTGCACTGGTCGTGCGAGCGCTGTGGCCCGTGCTTCAGGAGAAGGGCAGCAAATCGCTGATCTATCTCGTGCTGGTATCGGCGCTCGCTATCGGCCTGCTTTACGGTGCCGGGCTGATGTGGGGCCAGCATACCAATATCGCCATCATGGAATATTGGCGCTGGTGGGTCGTGCACCTGTGGGTTGAAGGCATTTTCGAGGTCTTCGCTACCGCGATCATCTCGCTGCTGTTCGTCCGCATGGGCATCCTGCGAACGTCCACCGCGACCGTGATGGTGTTGTTTGCCACGATCATCTTCCTGTTCGGCGGGGTGCTGGGCACTTTCCACCACCTGTATTTCAGCGGAACCCCAACCTCGGTGATCGCGGTCGGGGCGATGGCTTCGGCTCTCGAAGTTGTGCCGCTGCTGGTCGTAGGCTTTGAGGCCTATACGCGCCACAAGGTTGAGCATGAAGCCGAGTGGGAGCGCACCTATCACTGGCCGTTTATGTTTTTCTCGGCCGTTCTGTTCTGGAATCTGGTCGGTGCGGGGCTGTTCGGGTTCCTGATCAACCCGCCCATCGCGCTCTATTACATGCAGGGGCTGAACACGACTGCCAACCACGGCCATGCCGCCCTGTTTGGGGTCTATGGGATGCTGGGGCTGGGGCTCACGCTCTACTGCATGCGTGGGTTGACCGACGTTTCGATATGGAGCCAGAAATCACTCAAGATCGCCTTCTGGTCGCTCAACATCGGCATTGCGATGATGACGCTCCTGTCGCTGCTGCCGCAGGGTATCCTGCAAACCTATGCCAGTGTTGAACATGGCTATGCCTATGCGCGTTCGGCGGAATTCATCCATAGCCCGATCATGCAGGCGCTGGTCTGGGCACGGGTGCCCGGGGATGTCGTCTTCAGCGTGGGTGTGTTTGCGTTCGCCTGGTTCATGTTCCGAGCATTCGTGCCAGGCAATCGGCAAAGCCGCACCTGACAGCACCGATTTCTTCGTTCCCAATTTTCTCAACCCACAACACCAAAAGGAATAGCTGTGCGCAAACCACTGAGTGCCGAAACCAAAGCCATCGTAAAATCGACCGCGCCTGCATTGCAGCAGCACGGCCTTGCCATCACGACTCGCATGTATGAGCGGCTGTTCACCGACCCTGACGTGAAGGCCATGTTCGACCAAGCCGCGCAGGAAAGCGGGGAACAGCCGAAGCGTCTGGCTGGCGCTATCCTCGCTTATGCGCAGAACATCGACAAGCTGGAGGCCTTGACTGCGCCGGTGATGCGGATGGCTGCACGGCATGTGGAGACTGGCGTAAAGGCCGAACATTATCCTCTGGTGGCCAATGCCCTGCTGCCCGCGATCCGAGACGTTTTGGGCGATGCTGCAACCGACGAAGTGCTCGGTGCATGGGGTGAGGCCTATTGGGCGCTTGCGGACATCCTCATCGGCAAAGAAGAGGTTCTCTACGCTGAAACCGATGGCAACGGGCAGCCTGAGGCAATAAACCCTGCCTGAACAGATGGATAAAGTTACCGATTTGAGCTCTGAAACTGCGCCGCGATTGGTTTGGAGCCGCTACTACAGCACGTATGTAGCGGCTCCGCCCGGACCTGGCGCGCGTGAGCGGCTTGTTGCGGTGGCAGGTGCCATAATCGGCATTGTGACTACGGGACTGCTGTGCGGCGTTCTGGCCGGTACCGGAGCTGCGCACCCTCTACTCGTGGCGCCGATGGGAGCCTCTGCGGTCCTGCTTTTCGCTGTGCCTGCAAGTCCGCTGGCCCAGCCAGGGTCAATCCTGGGCGGAAACGTCCTGTCGGCCCTGGTAGGCATCGCAGTCGCCCTTGCCGTCCCCAATGCTACCGTTGCAGCGGGGCTTGGTGTGGGACTGGCCATTGCAGTCATGTCATTGGCGCGCTGCCTGCATCCGCCAGGCGGCGCAGTCGCCCTGTCAGCCGTGCTCGGCGGGGCCGCTGGAAGCGCGCATCCGTTCATGTTCGCGCTTTATCCCGTGGGTTTGAACTCACTGCTGCTGATACTCGCTGGTCTGGCATTCCATCGCATGTCAGGCCACACGTATCCGCATCGGGCGAAGCTTACCGAAAGCGCCCACGGCACACAGGATTCTGCGCCGCTCAGCAGAAGTGGGGTGAGGCCGAGCGATGTTGACGCAGCGCTGGAAAGCTTTGGCGATACGCTCGACATCAATCGCGACGATCTTTTGCAACTTTTCGAATTGGCGGGTCTCAGCGCGGCGGAGCGACAGGTCGAGCAGCTAAGCTGCAACGACATCATGTCACGCGACGTTATCACGATTGCGGCAACCGCCCCGGTGGAGGAGGCGCATAGACTGCTGCGCGCAAGGCACCTGCGTGCGCTACCGGTAGAGAATGTCTCTGGCCAACTGGTCGGCGTGATCACATGGCCAGACCTCGATAAACAAGGGGCTTTTGCATCGGAGATAATGGCGCCGGCAGATACGGCGCATGTGTCCGCGCCAGCGGCGGCGCTGCTCGCCCCTCTCGCCAATGGTCACGGTCATGAGGTCATGATCGTGGACGACAACATGCATTTGCAAGGCATCGTTACCCAAACGGACATCATTGCCAGTCTGATAACAAAGGCGGTCACGCTCAATACAAAATGAGGGTGTCACCTTTGGCTGCTGCTTCGGAGGCAGCCAAGCGTGCCGCTCCACGGATACCCCGGCATGTCGGCCTTTAGGCTACAGCTTGGCTGTCAGACGCCGCGACCAGCTTATCGACCTTGGCGAGGAAAAAGCGCTCACTCCACAGATCAACCGATTTGAGATCAGCAGGACGCAGGAAGCGCTCGACATCCTTTGCCGCTTCCTTCCACTCGATCCGAGTGATTGTGCCAGAAAGCGCAGCCTTCAACCATGACATGTCGACGTGGAGCGACCCGTCACCGGCCCATGGCCCTGCCTGAACCAGCGCGTTTTGCAAAAGGACGAAATTGGGTTCGAGCCCGCGCGAAACATACCAGGAGAAGTCGAACCAGTCGCGACCTTTGAGGAAGCCTCGGCATAGCAAGGCATGAATCTTCAGCGCGAAATTTGATGCCAGATCCTGGTGGCGCACCTCATAATCAGCTGGAAAATCAAGATAGGTGGTCGCCTCGGCCGATCCTGCGGGCGGGTTCACATCAATTTCCAGCTTGATCTTGATCGCCTTGCGATGGCCGGTGCCTGCGAATGACAAGTCGAGCTGGCTGGCGATGGAGTCGTCCTTGAGCAGCGCCTGGCGAATGGCCGTATCCATGCGCGGCTTGGGCTGAGCTTCCAGCGTCAGCCCGAACTGGCTGAACACCTCGGTCATTCCCTCGAGGTAAGGGGACCAGTCGAAGTCCATGTTCGGCACGCGCAGGAGAAAGTCCAAGTCCTCGGAAAAGCGTGGCAGGCCGTGCAGAATGCGCAGGCTGGTGCCGCCCTGGAACAAGGCGCAATCGAAGAAAT
>CALMZE010000170.1 GCA_937870585.1 uncultured Sphingomonadales bacterium
CCCGGCGGGCAGCGCAGCGCTTCCATCGCGACTTCGAGCTGGTTGTCGAGCGTCCAGCCATCGGCGGCGTCGATCTTGTCCTGCAGCGTGCCCATTTCTTCCATCAGCGCATCGAAATCCGCGTCTGGCTCGCCCATCAGCGCGGAGACTTCGTTATAGCGGTCAACCATGTCGGCCACGGCGCGCGCGCCATCCTTCACGTTTTCCAGAACGGTCTTAGATGTGTCGAGCTGCGGCTCCTGCTCCAGATAGCCGACGGTGATATTCTCGCCTGCCCAAGCCTCTCCGGTAAAATCGGTATCGATCCCCGCCATGATCTTGATCAGCGTCGATTTACCGACGCCGTTCGGCCCCACGATGCCAATCTTGGTGCCCTGATAGAATTGCAGGTTGATGTTGCTCAGGATCGGCTTCTGGGCACCCGGATAGGTTTTGGTCATGTCCTTCATGACATAGGCGTATTGCGCGGCCATCGGTCGGTTCTCTCAATGCTGATAATGGAGTTGCGCGCGCTGTTAGCGCGGAGGCGCGCGGTTGGCAAACGCTTGCACGGAGCTATAACCACGCGATGCGCATTCTCTCCCTCTCCGCCCTGCCCGTCCTTCTGCTTGCCGCCTGTTCAAGCGCGCCCGTGGGGGACGGGAATGAGGCCGCCATCGCCAAGGCTGCCGCCGATCTGGAGCAGACGACCGCAGAGCAAGCCAATGGCATTGTCGCCGAAATCGAAGAGGCTGCGAACAAGGCAGCAGAAGATGAGCAGGAGGCTGGAGTTACAAGCGATGGGAATGGCAACTCTGTCACAGAGTGAAGGTGACAAATGCTGCGCCTGATCCTATAGGCTGAATATATGGCGTTCTTGCGCAGCCTCATCCACGATCAACGCAGACTCGCTCTGCTGCTTGTGCTGTGCGCGCTGTTCATGAAGGCGTGGGTGCCAAGCGGCTATATGGTCGGCAGCGCTTCGAAGACGATGACTGTACAGATTTGCGCCGATGGCAAAGGCCCCGCGCTCTCTCGCCAGATCAGCATTCCCATGAAGCAGGGCTTGCCCGATCCATCAGGCGAACATGGCAAGATGGATGGGCAATGCGCCTTCTCCTTGCTTTCCATGGCGGGACTGGCTGGGACCGACTCGATCCAGTTGGCGCTCGCGTTCGCCTTCATATTGTTGCTTGGCTTTGCGGCGACCATATGGACGCAACCCGCACGCTTCACCCATATCCGTCCGCCCCTGCGCGGACCACCGGCTGCTGCCTGACAGACTGACCTGACCTGTCGGAAACCGGAGAGCGCCCCTGCGCGCCCTCCTGTGCAGCCGGAGTTTCCTCTTCCATGTTTCAAATTCTCGACTCTGCCCCATCAGGGGCCGGGGCCTGTGCGAGCGATCAGCCATGCGCGGCACAACCCGATCTGGACGATGCGTTCGTTCTTCATATGCAGCAAAACCGGTCCAGCTTTCCGCAGGAAGCGCGGGGGATGCTCAGCGTTCTTGTGACGCTTCTCATGGCCACGTCCATCCTCCCCACGCTGGATGGGCACTGGATGGTGCCGCTATTCTCTCTGGGGGTCATGGGGCTGCTCATCTGGGCGCTCGACACCCACACCGCTTCTAAACCCAAGGCCGAAGCCGTGGAACTGACCCATGAGGTGATGCGCTATCGCAATCCTGATGGGGCCGTGTTTGAACGCCCCTCACACTGGCTGCGCTTCGATCTGGAAGTGTTCAGCCCCACCGACCTGCGCCTCGTTTTCCGCCATCGCGGGGAGCGGATCGAGGTTGGCCACTGCCTCAATCTGGAGGAACGGCGCGCCGTTGCGCCCATCCTCCGCAACGCCCTTGCTTGTGCGAAGGGCGGGTGAGCCATGAGTTTCATGCACCTCACCGATGGGCAGGCGTGCGTTCTTCGCCGTGTCCGTCAGCGCACCTGGGCGCTCATTGCCCTGTCGCTCGCTCTTCGTCTTGGTGCGGCGGTGCTGGCCCTTCCCGAACCAGCCCGCGCCGCCGCACCTTCCCCGTCCCCCCAACTTTGCCACACGGAGCCACAAACATGAACCGACCAAACTTCATCCGCACCACCCTGCTGATTGCCGCGACTATCGCTGCACCGCTTCTGGCCCACAGCTTCAAGGCTGGTGCCCTTACGATCACTCACCCCTGGGCGCGCGAAACAGCGCAGGGGCAGGTCGTGGGCGGCGGCTTCATGGAGATCCGCAATGGCGGCAAGGCGGATGACCGGCTGATCTCTGCAAGCGCGCCCGTTGCAGCCGAAGTTCAGCTTCACACCATGACGATGGACAATGGCGTAATGCGGATGCGGCAGGTGAAGGACGGCATTGCCATTCCCGCCGGGCAGACTGTCACGCTCAAGCCCGGCGGACTGCACATCATGTTCATGGGGCTGAAGGCTCCGCTTGCCAAAGGCACCACCATTCCCGCCACATTGCGCTTTCAGCGGGCGGGTGCGGTGAAGGTGCGGTTTGCCGTGCAGGCGGTCGCAACAGCGGCTCCCCAGGAGATGCACCATGCCCGACACTGAGCCCACCGCCCCGCGCGGGCTCGTTTCACTGCGAGCGTTCCTTAGGATCGCTGTCTTTCTGGTTGGCGGCATGGGGCTGATCGCCTGGCTGGGGAAAAGCCCGCTAGATCGGCCCGCCAGCGTTGCTGCAAGCTTTGGCGGTACTTTTGATCTGACAGCGCCCAATGGTTCGACCGTCAGCGACAAGACGCTTGCGGGCAAGCCCTATGCCATCTTCTTCGGCTTCACCCGCTGTCCGGATGTCTGCCCGACCAACCTCGCCCGTATGGCACGGCTGCGGCAGAAACTCGGCGCGGATGGCATGAAGTTCGCCATCGTGTTCGTGTCGGTCGATCCGGGGCACGACACGCGCGAAGGCATCGGCAAATATGTCGAGTTGTTCAATACGCCGATCATCGGTCTGACGGGCACGCCCGAACAGCTGGCGCGCATCCAGAAGGGCTTTGGCGTCTATGTGAAGCGCGTCCCGCTCGATGCCGCCAAGCCTGAGGGCGATTACACGATCGATCACACCGCCGCGACCTATCTGATGACGGCAGACGGCAAACTCCAATCCATCATCGCACACGAAGAAGCCGATGAGATGGCGCTGGCCAAACTCAAGCGGCTGATCGGCTGAACCACAAATAGACTGATTTCAGGGAGTATCCACATGAAGACCTCACTCACCACGCTGGCCATCGCGCTGGCTGCAACTTCCCCTGCCATGGCGCAGGACAAATCCGAAGGCTGGACGCCCGATGACATCATCGTCACCGGTCAGAAGGACGCAGGCTATGTCGCCGCCGAAGCCACCACGTTGCGCACGCCGGTTTCGATCCAGCAGACGCCGCAATCGGTTCAGGTGCTCACTTCCGCGCTGATCAAGGATCAGGAGCTTAATTCCATCGACGAGGCGCTGGCCAACGTCTCCAACGTCACGCCCTCACATTCATCTGAAATGCTGCTGATCAATCCCATCGTGCGCGGGTTTGAGGCGGAGATCTTCACCGACGGGCTGGTGGGCTATGGTGATACCGCCGTTAGCGACGCGGCGAGCCTGTGGCATGTCGAGCGGGTGGAAGTCGCGAAGGGGCCTACCTCTACGCTGTTCGGTGGCGGCATCGGCGCACCGGTGGGCGGACTCATCAATCAGGTGACCAAGACCGCCAACTTCAAAACCGGCTTTGCGGCGCGGGCGCGAGCGGGCAGCTTTGATACCTATGCGCTGGCGGGTGATGCCAATGTGGCCTTCTCTGATGCGGCGGCGATCCGGCTGGTGGGCGAAGTCCAGAGCGCCAACGACTATATCGACAAAGTCAATATTGATCGCATCCTGCTTGCGCCCTCCGTCCGGTTCCAGCCCTCGCCCGATACAGACATTATCGCGCGCGTGAATTACAGCCGGATCAAACAGCTCGAATATGTCGGGCTGCCCGGCGTGCTGCGCGGCGTGGCAGGCATCAAGCGAGACCGCTTCACCAGCGCCACCAATGCGCCCCGGTCTGACATTGAGAATTTCAGCGCCAGCCTGGAGGTAACGCAGCGCCTGTCTGAAACGGTGAAGGCCAATCTCCGCGTCCGCCGTTATGAGAACCGCTTCGACGAATATAGTGCCTCACCCTATCTCGCCTTCTTCCCCTGTGCCGGCACGTTTTGCGCGGAGGTGAATGCTGCGCTCAAATCTGATGTGGGAGAGTGGACGGCGGACGCGTCGCTCACCGCAGAGGTCTCAACTGGCAGCATCGACCATGTCCTGCTGGCAGGCGCGCAATGGGATCGCGTCAATTATGACGGGATGCTCAACTTCGACCTGTTCGGCGCGAGCTTCATTGATCTGGCTGACCCTGCGTCCGACATCAATTATGTCGAGCCCGCCACCATCCCCTCCAACATCAGCCGTTATTCTACCTTCGCGCTCTACGCGCAGGATCAGATGACGATTGCGCAGCGGTTCCATTTGCTCGCTTCGGTCCGTTACAGCCGGATGCGGATCAACGAACTGCAAGGCGGCGCAGGCAATGACGAGGTGTATCACGAGATCAACCCGCGCATCGGCGCAACGGTTGATCTGAGTGAAGGCGTCTCGCTGTTCGCAGGCTATGCCACGGGATCGCGCCTCTCGCTCTTTTTCAACGGCACCAACGCGCCGCTGCCTGAAAAATCAAAGAGTCTGGAAGGCGGCCTGAAGTTCGCGCTGAAGGACACAGGGCTTTCGGGCACCATCTCCGCCTTCCGCCTGACCCGCTCCAACGTGCCGACGCCTGATCCATTTGCCTTCTTCACCTCGATCCAGACCGGCAAGCAACGCAGCACGGGCGTTGAGCTGGACATGATCTATGAGCCCTCCAAATCCTTCTCGCTGCTCGCCTCCTATGGCTATACCAATGCCAAGGTGGTGGCCGATACAGTTATCCCGGTCGGCACCCGCCTCGCCCGCGTGCCCAAGAGCCGGGGCCGCATCGCCGCGCGCTATCGCTTTGATCTGGGTCTGGAACTCGGTGCGGGGCTGACGATGGTTTCCAAGACCTGGCTCGCCGTGCCCAACACCGAAACGGCCAAGGGCTATACGCTGGCGGATGCGCAGGCCGCCTACAGCATCGGCCCGGCGCGGATCGGGCTGCGCGTTGATAACCTGTTCAACAAGAAGTATTTCGCGCCCTACGCCTATTATGCGCAGAATGTCGTCCGCCCGGGCAATCCGCGTTCGGCCTATCTGACGCTCGGCGTCAATTTCTGATCGGGAGACACATGATGGAAACGAACCGCCGCGCCCTGTTGCAGGGCTTTACCGGGGCCGCCTTGCTCGCTCCCTATCTGGCGCTGCAAAAGGCGATGGCGGCAGAACCCGCCCAAACCGCACCTGCATCCTCCGCCATGAATGAAGACCATATGGCTGCCATGTCCAAAGTGCTGGGGCCGGGGCTGTGGGGGCAGGAGCAGGTGGCGATGCTGCTCTATCCCAAATTCACGGCGCTCGATCTGGTCGGCCCGCATTATTTCTTCGCCTGCATGTGGGGCGCGAAGGTGCATCTGGTGACGACCGAGAAGGATCTGTCCCCCGTCATGTCCGATCTCGGCCTCGCCATCAGCCCGACCATAACCATGGCCGATGCCCCCAAGGATCTGGATGTGCTCTTCATCCCCGGCGGCACTGAAGGCACGCTGTCCGTCATGAGCCGCACCGACACGATTGATTGGGTGAAAGACCGCGCGGCCCGCGCCAAGCACATCACGAGCGTTTGCACGGGGTCGATGGTGCTCGCCAAGGCCGGGCTGCTGAAAGGCAAGCGCGCTACATCACACTGGGTGACGCGCGATACGCTCGCAGATTTCGGGGCGATCCCGGTCAATGAGCGGGTGGTGAAGGATGGCAATATCCTGACCGGCGCGGGCGTCTCCTCCGGGCTCGATTTCGCGCTCGCACTGGTCGAGATGTTGCGCGGCAAGCCTTATGCGCAAAGCCTGATGCTTCAGGCTGAATATCATCCTGAGCCGCCCTTCCCGGGTGGGACGCTGTCCTCCAGTCCAGCCGATGTCGGCCAGATGATGGACGATATGTTCAAGCCCGTCGCTGCACAGTTCAAGGCGCTGGCGGCTGGGTGAATCTAGATTTTGGCGTGACATGCACGGCAGTCCCTCGGACTGCCTGTGCGTGGTACTTGGTCGGGGAGACAGGATTCGAACCTGCGACCCTCTGCTCCCAAAGCAGATGCGCTACCAGGCTGCGCCACTCCCCGACTTGGAGGCTCCCTTAGACGGGGATGCCCCCCAAGTCTATCCCGCAGCGGTCGCAATCAGCTGGGCATAGAAACCGACCATGCGGCGCAGGTTTTCAATCGACATATGCTCGTTGGTGCCGTGGATCATCGCCGTTTCCTTCATGGTGAAGAGCATCGGCATGAAGCGGTACACATCGCGCGACACGGCGGAGAAGTTGCGGCTGTCTGTGCCCGCCACCACCAGATAGGGCGCAATTACCGCATCCTTGGCCTGCACACGCGCTGCCGCCGTGATGAAGCGCCACCCGTCTGAGGTGGTGGAGCTGACCGGCGTCGGCTCACGCGGAGGCTCTACCCAATCGAGCGTGACGGGCATCCCCTGCGTCGCCTCCTTCGCGCGCGCCATCACATCGGTGGAGCGGTCCCATGGCGCGATGCGATAGTTGATCAGCGCGTTGGCGGATTGCGGCAGGACATTTTCCTTCGGGCTGCCCTGCAACATGGTCGGCGCAATGGTGGTGTGGAGCGAAGCCGCGCCCGAAGGCGAATCGCCCACCTGCCCTTTCACCAGCGGCCCGAACAGCCAGCGATTGGCGACGGCCAGCTTGATACTGCCTCCCTTCTCTGCCGCCAGCGCCTCGATCATAGAAAGCGCGGGACCATCCAGACGCAGCGGGAATTGATTTTCATTGATGGCGATCACCGCCTTGGCGAGATTGATCACGCCTGTTTCCTTGGGCGGCATCGAGCTATGCCCGCCCGGCGCATTGGCGGTAACCTTGAGCGTGGCATAGCCTTTTTCAGCCACGCCGATCATGATGGCAGGCTTGTTCACCACCGGCGCATCGGCAACAATCACGCTGCCTTCGTCTATGGTGAAGAGCGCCTTCACACCGCGCGCCTTGAGCAGTTCGGCCGTCGCCTTCGCGCCCTTCCCGCCCACTTCCTCATCATGGCCGCTGACGAGATAGACCGTCCGCTTCGGCTTGAAGCCCTGCCGCGCCAGCGCTTCCATCGCTTCAAACAGGCAAACGAGCGAGCCCTTGTCATCCACGCTGCCCCGGCCCCACACGGCACCGTCTGCAATCTCTCCATCGAAAGGCGCGTGTTTCCAGTCCTTCTCGGTGCCGGGCGTGACGGGCACAACATCCTGATGCGCCATCAGGATGATCGGCTCCGCCTGCGGGTCGCTGCCCTCCCAGCGGTAAAGAAGCGTTTGATCTGCCACGATTTCGCGCACCATCGCCTTGTGCATCAGCGGATAGGTGGATTGCAGCCAGGATTGAAAAGTGCTCCATTGGCTCCAGTCATTCTCTGCCGCATCCTGATGGGAGATGGTCTTGAAGCGGACGGCCGCAGAGAGGTTGCGCGCGGCAGCGGCTTCATCAAAGGCGGGCATCGCAGCCAGCCTCACCCCGTCCGGCGATGCGACCGCCTCCGGCTCGAACGTGACAGTCCTGTATCCGATCACACCCGCGGCCACTGCCAGCACGGTCGTTGCAGCGCCCAGCCGCTTCCCCATTCTTCCCATGCACAATCTCCCCTTTGAGCGGGCAAGTCTAGCCATGAGGCAGCGAAGCGCAAGGGTGGGAAGCAGTGGTAGGCCCGGCAGGACTTGAACCCGCGACCTAGCCGTTATGAGCGGCCAGCTCTAACCAACTGAGCTAC
>CALMZE010000171.1 GCA_937870585.1 uncultured Sphingomonadales bacterium
GCCTCAACCGGGGTCAGCCGGTCTGCATCATGCCCGAAATAGCGCTGCGCCCCAGCGTTGGCACCATATGTGCCAATGCCTGTCTCTGCGAGATTGAGATAAACCTCCATAATCCGGCGCTTGCCCCAGATATTCTCGATCAAGACCGTAAACCAGGCTTCCAGGCCTTTGCGGAAGAAGCCGCCGCCCTGCCATAGAAACGCATTCTTGGCGGTTTGCTGACTGATTGTGGACCCGCCGCGCAGCTTTCCGCCCTGCGCGTTGCGACGCATGGCATCGGCAATCGCATCGGCATCAAAGCCGTGATGCGAACAGAATTTGCCATCTTCCCCCGCAATCACGGCGCGGGCCATGTTCGGATCGAGCTCGTCGAGGCTCATCCAGTCCCGATCAACGCCATGCCCTTCAAACGCATTGCCGATCATCGTGAACGTAATAGGCGGCGGGATGAAGCGATAGGCCAGCACCCAGATAAGCGAGCCCACCACGAACCAGATCACGGCCTTGCCTGCAAATCGCAGAGCTGAGCTGCGGTTCCAATTCCTGATTTGGGGCTTGCTGCTCATGATGAGGAGGACCGATGCTGCTCATTACAATTCACAGAAAAAGGGACGAACCCGCCGGGCCGCCCCTTATTCTGTCTTGAGAGGAGTACCGCAATCAGAAGTTGCGGTAATTCTCATTGCCCACAAAGCCGAGCTTGTTGACCTTCGCAACCTTCACGGCCTTCAGAACGCGGTTGACCATGTCATACTGCGCTTCGGGATCCGGCGTGAAGTGAAGTTCGGGTTCCGGCTTCATTTCCACCGACTGAATCAGCAGATCTTGAAGTTCAGCCAAGCCAACCTGCGTGGTGTTCCACATGATCTGGTTCCCCGGAAGGATGTAGAGCACGTTCTTGTCCGCCTTGATAATCGGCGGCGGCGGGCAGCCGCCCGGTTGGGTCCGGCAGTCAAGCGGAAGATCGACCTTCACGGCGTGGGTGGGCGGCGGCAGCGTGATGATGAACATGATGAGAAGAACGAGCAGGACGTCGATCAACGGCGTCGTGTTCATTTCCATCATCGGTTCAGCAGAATCACTGCTGCTGGGTGCGCTCATGGCCATAGTTTAACTCTCCAAATCTCAGTGTTGCGGCCGCGATCAGATGCTCGAAATCTTCGGTTCGGAAATGAATCCAACGCGCAGGAAGCCGGAGCCCTGCATGATCGAGATCACGCCACCAATGCAGCGATAGGGTGCCGAGCGGTCCGCACGGATATGAACTTCCGGCAGATCGTCCACACTCTTCGCCTTGTCACCCAGTCGTTCGACCTCATTGGTGAACTTCGCGATGGCCCGGTTCTGAAGATCAGACGCATGGATGCGGGACAGGCCCCAATACACGCCGCAGCTATTGTCAGGCTCGCGGCGCACCGAGAGAACGACATTTTCTGCCTTGGTTGTCGTGGACTGATAGGCGACGTTCGGCACCTTCACCTTGACCGTCTTGATCGCCACCGGAACGGTGATGAGAAAGATGATCAGGAGCACCAACATCACATCCACGAGCGGCGTGGTGTTGATGTCGGACAATACGGCGTCATCGCTACCGTCACCGCTAACGGTCATTGCCATTGCACAATTCCTATCTACACTTTGCTTGCCAAGCTTATGCTATTGCCCATTGCTTTCGGGCAAGTCGGGGGCGGCGAAACCTTGGGGCTCGCCGCCCGTTCGAACCTTACTTCTTGGCAGCAGCCGGAGCAGCGGCAGCCGGAGCAGCCTTCACAGCCGGCTTCACCGCACCGCCCGACATCATGTAGCCATGAATGTCGTTTGCGAACGTGCCCATACGCTCGGCGATCAGCTTGTTGCGACGCTGCAACCAGTTGTAGCCCATAACCGCAGGCACAGCCACGGCGAGACCGATAGCGGTCATGATCAGAGCTTCACCGACCGGGCCAGCGACCTTATCGATCGACGCGTCGCCGGTCAGACCGATCTTGATGAGCGCGCGATAGATACCGATAACCGTACCGAACAGACCGATGAACGGCGCCGTCGAACCAACGGTGGCGAGGAACGAAAGGCCCGTGCCGAGCTTCGCGTTGATCGCGTCCTGCGAACGACGCAGCGAGCTGTGCATCCATTCGTGCTGATCCATCGGATCGGTCAGCTTGCTGTGTTCTTCTTCAGCCTTCAGGCCATCATCGACCAGCTGACGAAACACGGTGTTCTTTTCAAGCTTGGCAGCGCCTTCCTTGATGCCACCAGCCGACCAGAACTTGCCCAGCTCGTTCTGGCTCTGCTTCAGGATCTTGCCCTGTTCAAACACCTTGGTGAACAGGATGTACCAAGACACGATCGACATGATCGCCATGATGCCGGCAGTGCCCCACGCAACAGGACCGCCCTGCGTCAGCGCTTCGATGATGCCGAATTCTTTGGTTGCGGCGGCAGTGCCGGCGGCTGCGTTAGCAGTCAGTGTCAGATCAAACATGTGTTACTTTCCTCTCAAGAATATAAAATCAGGTCAAAAGATGTGGCGCGCGGCCATCACTTCGGAATCTGCCAACGGATGCGGTGGCTGAACGTATCAGACGTCGGGTTGCCAGCTGAGTCGATCGCCGGTTTAAACCGGGCGCGACGCGACACCAAGCGGCAGGTAGCATCATCCAATGCCGAAGATCCGCTGGAACTGGTCACAGAACAGCTTGTCACCTTGCCGTCAGGGCCGATTTCAAGACGGAAACCAGTCACACCCTGCTCTTCCGCACGAAGTGCAGAAGACGGATAGTCATCATTGGTCGCCCAGCTACCCGGAGACCCCTTCGGCGCAGCCTTCGAGGCCTTGGCCGGAGGCGGCGGAGGCGGCGGAGGCGGTGGCGGGGGAGGAGGCGGCGGAGGCGGCGGCGGCGGACTATTGTCCGGCGGCGGCGGCGGCGGCGTATCCATCTTGGGCATATCCACCTTGATCGGCGGCGTCGTCACCTTCGGCGGCGGCGGCAAATCCTTCGGCGGGGGCGGTGGTTCCTCATTGGCTTCCGGCTCTTCCGGAGTCACGTCAAAGGACTCGGTATCTTCGAACACCGCCATCACACCATCCATGCCGAGACCACGCACAAGCGCGAACCCGAACCCGATGTGAATGAGCGCCACGATGCCAATGGCGATCATGCGGCCGTTCGATCTCTGTGGGTCAGTATAGGCCATTAAACAACGACACTCCCTCCATCAAAACCAGACGGGGAGTTCGATCCTTAAGGCCTTGCGACCTGCTGCATCCGCGTCCCCGTATAAACCCGCCTTGGCCATGTACCGGACGGGTCATTCTTGCCGCATCTATCGCTGGACGGGCGATGACGCAACGGGCTTTTGCCCGCCCTTGTGATTGGGGCATATTTCGGCCTAGTGTGGCGGAATGAACAGGTTTTTCCTTGCAACCGGCCTTGCTGCTTTTGGCGCCGTATCGTTCGCAAATGTTCAGGCCGCGCCCGCCAAAAACAGCCGGAATTCCGCAATTTTTGTTCCTGTCAAGCCGCTCTCCTATGCGGATGTGGCAGACATGGTGATGGCGGCGCGCGTGGCTGTTCGCGTCAGGGTCAAATCGGCCTCCGCACTGTCCGGCAAGGCTGCAATCAATGTGATTCCCGGTCGCAAACGCTATCTGATGACCGGTGACGTCATGACGCTGATTCGGGGCGAAGGCGGAATCGCGCCGCGAATCACATGGCTGGTGGATCAAGCACCCGATGCGCGTGGCAAGTTTCCCAAGCTCACCAAGGCCGAACTGATTCTGCTCGCCAACCGTGTGCCGGGCCATCCGGCAGAGGTTCAGCTCGTATCCCCCGATGCCCAGCTGTTCATGACGCCAGAGGCAGGTCTGCGCGCTCATGCGCTGGTGGCAGAGCTGGCCAGCCCAGCCGCCCCGCCTGTCATCACTGGCATTTCAGACGCCTTCCATACGCCCGGCACAATAGAGGGCGAAGGCACGACTCAAATCTTTATGACCACGCGGGATGAGCGCCCAATCTCCATCGGAATCGTCCGCCAGCCGCAACAGCCCGCAGCTTGGTCGTTGTTCCTCTCGGAAACGGTCGGCGATGCCACGTCCCCGCCCCGGCCTGAGACGCTGCTCTGGTATCGTCTGGCCTGCGCGTTGCCTGACGCCTTGCCAGACGTGGCGGTCGCATCGCTGGCGGCGACGGACAAAGCCAAGGTGAGCGAGGATTACGCATTGGTCCGCAAGCAATTGGGCGCGTGCCTGCGCACGGTGAAGCCGCCTGTTGCGCGCTGAGGTGCATCCTCATCCCTTGTAGAGAGCGTCGATCCGGTCACCATAGGTCTGGCGGATCACATGCCGCCTAATCTTCAGGCTGGGCGTCATCATTTCATTGTCGATGCTGAAGGCCTCTGGAGTCAGGATGATCTTGCGCACCTTTTCGGTCACCGTCACCTGCGGGTTCACCCTGTCTACAGCCTCCATGACCGCGGATTTGAACGCAGGCAGGTCGCACAGCGTGCGTAGATCATAAGGAATGTCATTGGCACGCGCCCAATCGAGCGCCCATTCGGGATCGGGCACGATCAGCCCCACCAGATGCGGGCGCTTGTCACCTGAGACCATCGCCTGAATGATTTCGGGCTGGAGCGTCAGCATCCCCTCAATCTTTTGCGGGCTTATATTCTCGCCCTTATCGTTGACGATGATGTCCTTCTTGCGATCGGTGATGCGGATGCGGCCTTTGGAGTCGAATTCGCCAATGTCTCCGGTGTGCAGCCATCCATCCTGAAGCGCCCGGGCCGTTTCCGCCTCGTTGCGCCAATAGCCGTGCATCACCAGTTCGCCGCGCACCAGAATCTCGCCATCCTCGGCAATACTGACCTCCACGCCCTTCATTGGCGGGCCGACCGTATCCATTCTGATGCCTGCCTTGGGGCGGTTGCACGAAATGACAGGGCCTGATTCGGTCTGGCCATAGCCTTGCAGCAGCGTCAGCCCCATGGAGTGGAAGAACACGCCAATATCTGGATTGAGTGGTGCGCCGCCAGACACCATGGCCTTGATCCGTCCGCCAAAGCGCGCCTGAATCTTCGGCCGCAGCGTCTTGGAGAGGAACAGATCAACCGGGCGATCCCAGAGTTTGAGGCCCCTCCCCATTTCCTTGGCACCCAGCGCCAGCGCGCGCCGCATCAGCGCCTGCGGGAATTTACCCTGCTTTTCGACCTGCTTCATGATGCGCGTGCGCAGCACTTCAAACAATCGCGGCACGACGACCATGATGGTCGGGCGAATTTCCTCGATATTGCCTGCCAGCTTCTCAAGACTTTCCGCATAGGCAATCTGCCCGCCGAGTCCGATCGGCAAATAGAGCCCGCCCGAATGTTCATAGGCATGGCTGAGCGGCAGGAATGAGAGGAACACCTCATCCTCCCATCCGAAATCCTCTTTGATGATCTCCACACAGCCTTCGACATTGCACAGGATTGCGCCGTGATGTTGCTGAACCCCGCGCGGCGCGCCACCTGTGCCGCTGGTGTAGATGATGCAGGCCGTGTCTTCGCGCTTGAAATCGGTCTCCGCGCGCGCGGCACAGGATGCCACATCGCTGCCCGCACGCGTGGTCAGCGCCGTCCAGTCGTGAATCTCGACGCCAGTCGATTGACCGACACGAATATCTTCAATCGCGATCAGGTGTCGCGCCTTGGTTGCGCGGATCGCGGCGGGCATGATCGCTTGCGCAAGCTTGGCCGTGGAAACAATCACAGCGGACGCACCTGAATCTTCGATGATGTGCTGGTGATCGCGTTCGCCATTGGTGGTGTAGGTCGGCACCGTGATACAGCCTGCCGCCATGATGCCCAGATCCGCAATCGCCCATTCGGGGCGATTCTCGGAGACAAGCATCACCCTGTCCCCGCGCTTGAGCCCCAGTGATTCCAGACCTGCAGCCAGCCCGGCCACCTGCTGCGCCGCCTCTGCCCAACTGATTGAATGCCATGCCCCGTCGCGCTTTCCCGTCAGGAAAGGCTTGTCACCTTCTTCAGCCGCGCGGCGGAAGAACATGCTGACCAGATTGGGATATTGCTCAAATGTGCGCGGCTTCGCCATGCCTGCCACCCTCTCCTGCTTGCAAAGCTACTTCTGTGGTAATGGGGCTTGCGCCAGACGCAAAGCGGAAATGCAATTTACCTTATTCGGACAATGCGATCCCTTCGCTGCGCGGATCGGCTGCGGCTACCCATCCCTCCGGCGTCAAATCGGCAGCATTGGCTTTCAGGCGCGGCATATCGACGGCCATGACCATCTGCCCCTTTTGCGCCAGCGGCACAGCCATGGCGGCAAGCGACGTTCCCGCTTCGACCTGAAGCACCCCGCCCGAATAATAGATCATGGGCGCGGCAATCGCATCACGGGCACTCAAGCCCCAATCGAGTCGGGCAATCAGTGCCTTCGCCACCTGCATGATGATCGTCTTGCCACCCGCTGCACCCACGGTGAAAATCGGCTTGCCATCTGGCCCGTACACGATGGTGGGCGACATGGACGAGAGCGGACGCTTGCCTGCTTCGACCCGATTGGCAATAGGCGCGCCGCGCTCTTCGGGCACGAAGCTGAAATCGGTCAGTTCATTGTTGAGGAAATAGCCCTTCACAACCAGCTGGCTGCCAAACGGCCCCTCAACCGTTGAGGTCATGCTCGCAATCTGTCCGCGCGCATCGACGGCCACGAAATGCGTCGTCCCCGGGACATCGGCTGTAACCGATGCCGTGCGCGGTTTGGCGCCTGGCGGCAGACCCGGTTCATAGGCAGGCAATGTGCGATCCGGAGAAAGGGTCGCCGAGCGCGCAGCGATATAGCTTTTGTCGAGGAGGCCAGCGACGGGCACATCGACGAAATCCGCATCGCCCAGATACCGCTCCCGATCTGCATAAGCGAGTCGCATCGCTTCCCCGATCAAATGCCAGGCCTCGGGCGAATCCTTGCCCATCGCTTTCAGATCGAAGCGTTCGAGCATCCCGAGCAGCTGAAACACTGTCGTCGCACCGGATGAGGGCGGCCCCATGCCGCAGAGCGTGTAGATATGATATGCCATGCAAACCGGCTTGCGCAGCTTGGCGCGATAGCCGGCCAGATCCTTCACTGTCATGGGCACGGCATTGCGCGGCGCGTTGGAAACCGCTTGGGCCAGCGCTGCTGCATTCTCTTTGGTATAGAAGGCTCGCGCGCCTTTCTTGGCAAGCAGGCGTAACGTGGTCGCCAGTTCAGGATTGCGAACCTGTTCACCGGCCTGCTTGGGACGTCCATCCTGCCAGTAGATCGCGCGCGCATCTGGAAAATCGGACCATGCCCCGCGCAACTGCGCCAGTGCACCCGCCAGACGCGGCGTGACGTCATAGCCATTTTCCGCCAGCCTTATCGCCGGTTGAAACAGCCGCGCCCAAGGAAGCTTCCCTGATTTGCGGTGCGCCATCGCCATCAGCGCCATATTGCCCGGCACGCCTACTGAGCGACCGCCCGGCACGGCGCTGCGAAAATCGAGCCGCTTGCCATCCGCGCCGACGAACAGATTCGGCGTTGCGCTCGCTGGCGCGGTCTCCCGGCCATCAATGGTATAGGGTGTCCGCTGGCCGGGCTGGTGCACCATCAGAAAGCCGCCGCCGCCAATGCCTGAGGATTGCGGTTCAACCACCGTGAGCGCCAGCATCATCGCCAGCGCCGCATCGGTCGCGCTGCCGCCTGCGCGCAATATCTCCTGCCCGGCCGCAGCGGCGCGCGGGTCTGCCGCAGAGACGACCCCGCCCTTGCTCCAGGCGGGCGTGCCGTTCACGCAAAGCAGCGCCACTATCATAATCCAGAATTTACGCATCGACACCCACCGCTTCGCTGACGGATGCAAAACCGTC
The DNA here is from genome assembly GCA_937870585.1 of uncultured Sphingomonadales bacterium. Lineage (GTDB taxonomy): Bacteria > Pseudomonadota > Alphaproteobacteria > Sphingomonadales > Sphingomonadaceae > Aquisediminimonas. The sequence goes on from CALMZE010000171.1 coordinate 7,891, forward strand.
TCGCTTCAAGAGATCAACCAGCCCTGCATTGATCCGGGCAGCCAGCCCCGGCCCTTCATAGACCAGCGCTGAATAAAGCTGGATGGCAGAAGCCCCTGCCCTGATCCGCGCATAAGCATCTTCGGCACTTTCGATCCCACCAGCCCCAATCAGCGGAATCTGCCCGCCGGACTCGGCGCGAAAATCGCGCAAGCGCTGTTGCGCCAGCGCCTTGAGCGGTGCGCCGGAAAGCCCCCCGCTTTCGCCAGCCGCAGCTGATGCCAATGCGGGCCGTGAAATGGTGGTGTTTGAGACGATCAGCGCATCCACCACGCCAGCTGACACGGCAACAATGTCGCGAATGTCATCCGGCTCCAGATCGGGCGCGACTTTCAGGAAAAGCGGCGGCCCATCCTTTGGCATGGCAGCGCGCGATCCTGCCAGCAACTCGGCGAGCGCGCCCTTGTCTTGCAATGCGCGCAGACCCGGCGTGTTGGGAGAGGAAATGTTGATGGTGATATAAGACGCCAAGGGGGCCATGCGCGCCACGCCTTTGGCATAGTCTGCAATCCGGTCCGCCGAATCCTTGTTGGCACCAATATTGATGCCGACAATGCCCGCCCGCCTGGCCTGAGCGAGACGCGCGGCTGCGGCCTCCTGCCCCCCATTGTTGAAGCCCATGCGATTGATAACGGCACGATCCTCCACAAGGCGGAACAGACGCGGCCGGGGATTGCCTTCCTGCGGCAAGGGCGTCAGCGTGCCGACCTCCACAAAGCCGAAACCAAGAGCGAGCATCCGCCCCGGCACCTTCCCGTCCTTGTCAAACCCGGCAGCAAGCCCAACTGGCCCCGGCAGCGCAAGCCCGGCCAGACGCGTGGCGAGCATCGGATGGGGTGCTGGAGCAGACAAAAATGGTGCCATCTGCAACAGTTTGATCGTGGCGAGGTGGGCGCTCTCCCCGTCCATCGCATGGATCAGAGGGCGCAGAAGCTGAAATAGGGCCATGACAGTTCCGCTACCATTGCGGGCAGCACCCGTCAAAACATCACAATCAATCCTTGGGAAAGGGAAAGTTTTTCGCCACTTCAATGACTTGTGAAATTGTCTTCTACGTCGATTTCATCCAATCCGCACCCTATTGCAATGGAGTATCAAGAAGATGCGACCCGAGGGCGATTCCGACTCGTCGGAAAAACCTTCTCCTGAAACCCGGCCGAGCAATTGGCCGGGTTTCTTTTTTCGCCAGAGCGACATTTTTTGCGCATGGCGGGAATTTTCATCAAATCTGTCCGAACGCTTCAATTGAAGCGGTTTTTTGCAATCGAATCGCGCAGCCCTGCGGCACATAGACTGTGCGACCCGAAGGGTATCCCGATCAGGAACCCTTACCTGGCCCGGCACTTTTTGTGCCGGGCCACTTTTTTTCCTGTTCCGGCTATGCGACAAGAGCGAAGTAGGTGGGAAAGTGTCCCATGCGCGTGTCGCCTGCACAAGAAGCAACAGGGTCGTTCGAGTGCTGAATTTGAAATATGCGCCTCCGCCGGCTGACCTGGCGGAATATATCTCGGCGTTCTACCTCTTCGAATGCGATGAGGGGGAATTGGTCGATATTGAACGCGCAGATGTGGCCCAGTTTCGAATCATTCTGAACGGCGAAGCGCAGTGCGGTTTCCCTGATGGCCGCTTTGTCGATTATCCCTGCATAGCCCTGTTCGGTCCGCGCCTGACGGCCACCACGGTCAAAGCGCACTCTGACGGCATGATGCGCCTGTTCGGCTGTGGCATTCTGCCCGCAGGCTGGGCCTTGTCTGTGCGCAAGCCCGCACATGAATGCGCCAACAAGATTTTTCCTGCGGCTGGAGTGTTGAAAGGCGATTTTGAAGGCTTTGCCAAGGCGCTTGGCAAGGCAACCAGCTTTGAAGAGATGGTGGAAATTTCGATCGCAAACACCCGCGCGGCTTATGATGGGCTCGAATCTGCGCCGCTCTGGTTCATTCGCGCGGTGGATAAGTGGCTTGAATCAGGCATTTCTCCAGACATTGGCGAGCTTGAGGATGCAACTGGCCTTTCACGACGCCAGATCGAGCGCCTGTGCAAGCAAACCTACGGCGCGCCGCCCAAATTTCTGGTGCGCAAATATCGCGCGCTGCGCACGGCCAATGCCATCGCCAATGGGAATGATGATTGGCAGAGCCTTGCGGATGAGGCGTACTATGATCAGCCTCACTTCATCAGGGAGATCAAGGAGTTTACAGGGCTGACGCCGGGGGCAATCCGCAATTCGACCTCGCGTATTTCGCAACTGACCTTCGGGCGTGCATCCCTTGCCGGGGATGTGAAGCCGCTGGTGTCACAGACATGAGGCGATAGATGGACATCAGTTTCGCAAAGCCCTCTCCGGCCATCGCCACTTTCGTCTCGGACTATTTTCTGACACGCTACGACTTTCCTCTGATTGAAGACGTAGAGCGCGCCGATGTCGGCTACCTCCGCTTCATGCTGAGGGGCGGCGGCGCTTATAAATTCGCCAATGGCACGCGCGATCGGGGAGACGATGTCCATCTGCTTGGCCCATCGACGGTCGTGGCGCATTGTACAGTGCAAGGCCCGATGCTGCTCTTTGGTGCGGTGCTGCTTCCCGAATTCTGGGGCGGAATTATCGAAGCGGATGCGACCGATTTCGCCAATCGCTCGCTTGATCCGTCACCCTTTCTCAGCCCGGATCTGCCGCAACTGTTTGAACAACTGAAACAGTTGGACGAAATTGAGGAGATGGCACGCCTGACTGACGCCTGGCTGCTGCGGCAGGTCAAGCCCGTGCCCTCGCAGCATCTCGATGTGATCGGCAAGATTGGCGAATGGCTGCGCTGTTCACCGATCCCGCCGCCTGACCGGCTCTATGCCGAAACCGGACAGGGTGATCGGCAGGTGGCGCGCCTTGCCAACCGGCATTTTGGCGCGCCACCCCGGATGCTGGCCCGCAAATATCGCGCGTTGCGCACTGCTTCGCGCATTGTTGGCACGCGCGGCCTGATCCCGGATGAACTGACGCACGAATATGCAGATCGCGCGCACATGAACCGCGAAATCAAATATTTCACGGGCATGACTCCCAAGCAGTTGCAGGTGAACGCCAACCCGATCCTGCTCGCCACGCTCCACCCGGACAATTTCCGCGCGGACGAGCCCTGGAAGTAGGCAAGCAGCAGGAAGGCGGTTGCCGAATCCCGCCAAGGCCGCCACTCTCCACGTTCGAACAGGAGAGATTGCATGACAAGCCAGCCGCGCCCCTTCACCATCGACATTCCCGAAAGCCATTTGACCAGCCTCAAATCCAAGCTGGCCCTCACCCGTTTTCCCGAAAAGGAAACGGTGGATGATTGGGATCAGGGCATTCCGCTCGCTTATGTGAAGGAACTGGCGGCCTATTGGTCCACCAAATATGATTGGCGGCGCTGCGAAGCCGCGCTCAACGCCCTCCCAAACTTCCTGATCGAACTCGACGGGCTGGATATCCACTTTATCCATGTCCGCTCCGCCAATCCAGCAGCACGGCCTTTGCTACTCACGCATGGCTGGCCCGGATCGGTGCTGGAGTTCATGAATGTCATTGCCCCGCTCTCCGAAGACTATCACCTCGTCATCCCCTCGCTCCCGGGTTACGCCTTTTCGGGCAAGCCGACCGAAGCGGGCTGGGGCGTGGACCGGATCGCCAAGGTCTGGAATGATCTGATGCTGGCGCTCGGCTATACCCGCTATTTCGCGCAAGGCGGGGATTGGGGCTCTGCCGTCACGTCTGAGATCGGAGCGCAAAATCTGGGCGCGTGCGCGGGCATTCACATCAATATGGTGATTGGTGCCCTGCCCGAACCGCTGCCCACCGACCTGACTCCTTCAGAAATGTCAGCCCTGCAAAGGCTTGGCTGGTATCAGGAAAAGGACACCGGCTATTCGATCCAGCAAGCCACGCGCCCGCAAACGCTGGGTTATGGACTAGCGGACTCGCCTGTGGGGCAGATGGCCTGGATCATCGAGAAATTCCATGGCTGGACCGATTGCGACGGCCATCCCGAAAACGCGGTCAGTCGGGATCATCTGCTCGACAATGTGATGCTCTACTGGCTGACCAACAGTGCCGCCTCATCTGCGCGGCTCTACTGGCACAGCTTCCGCACATTCCGGGGCGGCGCAGTGAGCCTGCCGACCGGATGCAGCATCTTCCCGATGGAAATCTTCCGCATGTCGCGCCGTTGGGTGGAGGGACGCTACACCAACATCACCCATTGGAACGAACTCCCCAAAGGCGGGCATTT
>CALMZE010000172.1 GCA_937870585.1 uncultured Sphingomonadales bacterium
CGCACATCGGGCTTTCAGTCTGGCCAAAGCTGGCGTTCATCACCGGCCCGAACACATCAATCGCCTCCTTCAGCCGGTCGAGCGACATGGGCGCGCCGGCATAGGAGATATATTCAAGGCTGGAGAGATCATGATCACGCACGCCGGGGTGGGAAAGCAGCATGTAGATCGCGGTGGGCGGCAGGAACATGTAAGTGACACGGTGTTTTTCGATGGCCGCCAGCACATCGCCCGGCTCAAATTTGGGGAGCACCGCCACCGTCCCGCCCAAAGCCATGCTGGCGAGTGCGAGCGGGCCAGCGGCGTGCGTCATCGGCGCTGCGACCAGATTGAACGGTGGCCGCTTCATCGGCATCGAGGCGACAAGGCTGGAAACCAAGGACTGCCAGACCAGATTGGTGAGCATCACGCCCTTGGATCGTCCGGTCGTCCCGCCAGTATTGCCGAGGAAGGCGAGCTCCTCCGGCTTGCCCGCGCGGCGTTGCGGAACCTCATCTACACTGAATTGCGCGAGCCAATCGCCGAGATAGGCGTCAGCCGCCTCATGCGGCGCATCGATGGAGACATAGCGGCGTATATTCGGGCATTCGCTGCGGAAACGTACGATCCGGTCTGCAACCTCGCTGTGGAAGAACAGCGTATCCACGTCGAGCAGATCGAGCAGATAAACATTTTCGTCTACGCTCGCCCGGTTATTGGCCATCACCCACACGCCATCGGCGCGCAGGATGCCCAGAATAGCTTCAAACGCACGCGGATCATTGCCGGAGAGAACCGCCCCGTGTGCGCCTGCGCCAAAGCCATCGGCAATCAGCGCATGGCCAATCTGGTTTGAGCGGGCGCGGACATCGGCATAGGTGGCGCTGAACCCCTCCCCCACCATGCAGACATGATCGGGCGCATTGCGCGCGCCGCGATCAAAGAAATCAATCATCCGCATGGCTGTGCCTTTACCGCCGCAGGGTCATTTCAAGCGCTTCGGTCTTCAAGCGGACGACCGGCGCGGTTGCGATCTTCATCAGCTTCTCCACCTGCCCCAGTTCGCGCGTGGAGAGCGACGGGAAATCCTTGGCAGGCGGGCCGGATTTGCGCATCTTCGCAATGTCTGACGCGGGCACCAGCGCGCGCAGGATCAGCTCATCCTCATCCTCGGTGCCATGCTGGCGCTTGAGTTCGGCAAGATCGGGCTCGGGCGGCGGATTGTTGAAAATCTCCTTGGCGCGCGGGGCGGCAGCAATGCGATCCATCACATTGGGATCGATCGGCGCGGGCGGCTCTCCATAATAGCCCGCCGCATATTGGATCACTTCATCGGGAATCGCGCCATAGCGCTTGCCCGTCACGATGTTGAGCACCGCAAGCGTGCCGATCAGCTGCGCAAAGGGCGTTGCCATGCCCGGATAGCCGAGTTCGCGGCGAACAGCGCCCACTTCGTCCAGCACTTTGGGCAGCTTGTCGAGCATGTTCTGCTGGATCAGCTGGTTGCGCAGCGTGCCCATCATCCCGCCAGGAATCTGGCTGGTGAGCGAGGTGACATCATACTCATAATGCTGATCGTGCAGATAGCCCGAAGCCTGCGCCATCTTGCGGAAATGATCAGAGACCGCCTGCAACTTGCTGGTATCAATATTATGCGTATGCCCCAGCGCCTCCATATTCTTGACCATGATGTCGATGGAGGGGATGGACGGCCCGTTCGCCATGGAACGCGCGGCCGTGTGGATCACCGTCACGCCATGTTCCACCGCGTCGCAATAGGCCTTGGCGGATTGGCCGAGCATATTGTTGGAATGCATTTCGATGGGCTTGCCGCGCGCATTGGCGACAATGGCGGGGATCAGCGTCTTGATCCGCTCCCGGTCGAGCACGCCGCCGGTATCATAGAGCAACAGACTGTCGACCTCTGGAATGGCGGAGAGCTTGTCCGCCTTGTCCGCCCAGAAGGCGTCATCATGGACGGGCGAGAGGGTGAACAGCATCGTCGCCGCCACCTTGCAGTCATATTTCTTGGACAGCCGCGCCAGCCGCGCCATCTTGTCGAAATTGAACAGCACGTCATAGATCCACCAGCTGCGCACGCCATGAACGCACAGCCGCTCCATCCACAAATCCATCAGCACTTCGGGCGTGAAGCCGAACGTCACCGACCCGTTGGAGCGGATGCCGCCGCGCACCGGCGTGTGCTTGATCTGGCTCATCATCAGATCAAAGCCCGCCCAAGGATCTTCCTGGCAATGGCGCGTCAGCACTTCGAACAACGAGGAACCCGCCAGACTGATCGTGGAATAGCCGGTCTGGTCGATGATCGGCAGCACTGGATAGGCGTGCCCCGCCTGCATCCGCATCCCCCACAGGCTCTGCTGGCCATCGCGGCAGGTTTCATCAAGGAAGCTGATATGGGCCATTATGCGGCCTGCCTTTCGCCTTCGAGGCTGGGGAGCAAAACCTGCTCCAGCCAGCGGGTATGAATGGAGTTGGATCGGAAGTCGGGGTGCGCGATGATGCGCTGATGCAGGCCGATGGTGGTGGGGATGCCTTCCACGCGGAAATCCGCTAGCGCAGCTTCCAGCCGGGCGATGCTTTCCGCGCGGTCCTTGCCCGTCACGATCAGCTTGGCGACCATCGAGTCGTAATAGGGCGGGATGCTCGCCCCTTCGTGAATATGCGTGTCGAGCCGGATGCCCTCCCCTTCGGGTGGCTGCCAGCGCGTGATCATGCCGGGGCGCGGCACAAAGCCCGCCGCCCAATCCTCGGCATTGATGCGGCACTCTATGGCATGGCCCGCAACTTCAATGTCTGCCTGTTCAAGCGCCAGCGCCTCGCCCCCGGCAATGCGGAGCTGCCAGCCCACAAGATCAGCCCCCGTCACCATTTCGGAAACGGGATGTTCGACCTGAATGCGGGCGTTCACTTCGATGAAGTAGATTTCGCCGCGATCCACATCGTAGAGGAACTCTGCTGTACCCGCGCCGCGATATTGCACGCTGGCGGCCAGATTGACCGCCGCGCGGTGCAACTGTTCGCGCAAATGCTGCGGCATGGCAGCGGAGGGGGCTTCCTCAATCAGCTTCTGATAGCGGCGTTGCACCGAACAATCGCGTTCGCCAAAGTGCAGCACTTTGCCGGTGCCGTCCCCCATCAGTTGAACCTCAACATGTCGCGCACGCGGCACGAAGCGTTCCATGAACAAGGTGCCATCGCCAAAGGCGCTTTCCGCTTCGGCACTCGCACGTGCAAACCCGGCTTCAACCTCGTTGCGGTTGTGCGCGATCACCATGCCGCGCCCGCCGCCGCCTGCGGAGGCTTTGAGCAGCACAGGATAGCCGATTTCGTCTGCGGCCTTCATGGCGTCAGCAGCACTCGCAATCTGGTCACTGCCCGGCACAAGCGGCACGCCTGCTGCGCGTGCCATGGCCCGGGCGGAGAGCTTGTCCCCCAGCGCGTCGATCATATCCGCTTCCGGCCCGACAAAGGCGATGCCATGGGCGTCGCACAGGCGTGGCAGGATCGAGCGTTCAGAGAGGAACCCATAGCCGGGGTGCAGCCCATCACACCCGGTTTCGCGCGCGGCATGAACGACGAGCTTGGCATCCAGATAGGACTTGGCCGCAGGCCCCGGCCCCAGCACAACAGCGCGATCCGCCAGCCGCGCCGCTGCACTCTCCCGATCCGCTTCGGATACGCCAATGACAGTCTCGATGCCGAGCATCTGCGCGGCCCGAACCACGCGCAAGGCAATCTCACCCCGATTGGCGACAAAGACGCGACGCAGGCCCATCAGGCGATCGGCTCCAGCGCAAAGAGCGGTGCGCCTTCTTCCACCATCTGCCCGTCCACAGCCAAAATCTGCCGGATGATCCCGCGCGTTTCCGCCCGCACCGCCGTGAACAGCTTCATCACTTCAACGAGACACAGATCGGTGCCTGCCTCAACCGTCTGGCCGAGTTCGACAAAGTGCGGCTCTCCGGGCTTAGGCGCGCGGTAGAAGGTGCCGAGATAGGGCGCACGCACCACCTCGCATCCGTCAGGTACAGCAACCGGCGCAGGAGCGCCCTTGGCCGACGCTGGCGCAGACGCAGCGGCGGGAGGAGGGGCCGCTGCGGGTTTGGGGCCAGACGCCGGGTGGGGGGGTGGGGCCCCACGGGGCCAGACCAACCCCTGTATTCTGCAACAGTTTGGATTGTCGTTGACGCACACCTTGATGAGGTCATTGGCACCGCCGTTGTAGGGGAAATGCTCGATGACGAGTGGCAGCGAAGCGATGGGAAACGTTCCGTAGAGTGTGTTATTGGTCCACACGTCGTAGAGGCCATTGGTGGTGTTGGCTACCTCAAAGTTGAGG
>CALMZE010000173.1 GCA_937870585.1 uncultured Sphingomonadales bacterium
CGACCCCAACCTTGGCAAGGTTGTGCTCTACCCCTGAGCTACGCCCGCTCTGGCGTTTGGAACGGGCTGTGCCGTCCGGGTGAGGCGCGCGGTTAGCAATGCCATGGGGGCTTGGCAAGAGGGAATTGCGGATTTGTGGAGAAAAACGCATTTGCGCGCTGGTTGTCGGGGCTTGGCAAGGCGCAACTCTCCCCCCACATAGAGGCTTCAAGCAGAACAGGGGCAGATTGTGGCGACACTGGGTATGAGCGCGGCTGACAAGGAAGCCATTGAGGCGTTCAAGAGGGATGTGATCGAACCGTCCATGACGAAGTTCGTGATCCTGGATTTCTGGGCCGAATGGTGCGGTCCGTGCAAGCAGCTTGGCCCCGTTCTGGAGAAAGTGGCGGCGGACTATGCTGATCGGGGCGTGATGCTCGTCAAGATCGATGTCGACAAGGACAAGATGATCGCTGCCCAGTTCCGCGTGCAATCCATCCCGACCGTTTATGGCGTGTTTCAGGGCCAGATTGTGGCAGACCTGACTCAGTATCGCACCGAGAGCCAGTTGACCCGCGTGTTGGATCAGGCACTCAAGCAATTGCCGGTGCAGGGCGAAGCGCAGGCGCAGGCAGCAGAACTGGAGCCGCTGATCGCTATGGGGGAAGAGGCGCTTGATGGTGGGGACGCCGCGCGCGCAGAGAGCATTTTTGCGCAGATCATGGAGATGGCTCCCGGCCACCCGCAGGTTCTGGCAGGCCTGATCCGGGCGATGGCCGCGCAGGGCCGGATCGAGGAGGCCGAGGCTCTGGCTGTATCGCTTGATCCGGAACAGGTGAAAGAGCCTAACATGGCGCGCGCGCTGGCGGCGTTGACGTTGGCCAAGGAGGCGAAGCCGGTTGACGATCTGGCGGGCCTCAAGGCGCAGGTTGAGGCCGATCCTGAGAATCACGCGCTCCGCTTTGAATTGGCAGGCGGGCAGATGGCAGCAGGAGACAGGGATGGCGCAGCGGAGAATCTGCTGGCGCTCATCAGGGCCGATCGCGACTGGAATGAGGGTGCGGCGCGCACGCAATTGCTCAAGCTGTTCGAAGTCATCGGGCTGGAAGACCCCTGGGTGGCAGCCACACGGCGCAAATTGTCCGCGATCCTGTTCGGATGACAACGGGAACGCTCACGCGCCTTTCGGTCTTTCCCTTGCCGGGCGCGATCCTGTTCCCGCGCCTGCGTCTGCCGCTTCATATTTTTGAGCCGCGTTACCGGGCGATGGTTTCCGATGCGATTGCCAGGGACCGGCGCATCGCGATGATCCAGCCGCGGGGAACCGGGGGCGAGGGGCCGCCTGACCTGTTCGAGATCGGCTGTGTCGGCAAGATTGACCATGTCGAGGCGCTGGATGACGGGCGCTACAACATCATATTGGAGGGGCAGGCGCTGTTCCGGATCGTGCGCGAACTCGATGTGCCGACGCCGTTCCGGCAGGTCGAGGCAGAGATCCTGCCGATCCCGACCGTCGAAAGCCTCGATATTGCCACGCGCGGCGCGCTGGAACAGGAATCGCGCCAATTTGCGGATGTGCAGGGCTATGCAGTCGATTGGGACAGTGTGGCACGGCTGGATGATGAAGCGCTCGTCAACGGCATCGCCCAGATCGCGCCGTTCGATGCTGCGGCCAAGCAGGCCTTGCTCGAAGCAGGCTCGCTTTCAGCGCGTGCAGAGCTGATCATGCAGCTTTTGCGCTTTTTCGGGCGTCATGATGGCAAAGGGCGCGTGACGCTCCAGTAGGAAGAGGAAGACAAGGAATGCGTGCGAAATTCTCTTATGCGCTGATGGGTGCGCTGGTGGTTCTGGCCGTACCGAGCGCGGAGGCGAAATCCGAATCAGCTGGCAAGGCGATGGAGCGGGCGATTGCGGCTCCGCATCGTGGCCCGGCCAACCGGCTTCGCGATCAATATCGCCATCCAGCCCAGACGCTGGCCTTTTTCGGTGTGAAGCCCGGGCATAATGTGGTGGAACTCTGGCCGGGCGCTGGCTGGTATACCGAGATTCTGGCTCCCTATCTGGCTGAGCGCGGTGATCTGACCGTGGCGACGCCGCTGGAACGCACCGAGGGGACGCGCAAATTGCTCAGTTCGGACGCGTCCCTTTATGGGCGAGTGAAGCTGGCGACTTTCCCGATGAAGGAAGGCGGCACCGCTGTCGCTCCGGGCAGCATGGATGTGGTGCTGACCTTCCGCAACGTCCATAACTGGCGCTTTGGCGGAAAGGACAGCGCGCAGGAGGCGTTCAACCAGATTTACGCGATGCTGAAGCCCGGTGGCGTACTCGGCGTGGTTGAACACCGCCTGCCAGAAGAAATGGACAGCGCGTTGGAAGAAAAGAGCGGTTATATGAAGCGCTCGACCATCGTGGCGTTCGCAACCAAAGCCGGGTTCAAACTGAAGGCGGAGAGCCAGATCAACGCCAATCTCAAGGACACGCATGACTGGCCCAACGGCGTGTGGACGTTGCCGCCGGTTTATCGGCTGGGTGATGTCGACCGCGAAAAATATGCGGCCATCGGTGAATCCGACCGGATGACGCTGAAGTTTGTAAAGCCGAAGCGGTAGAACGATCAAAGCGTCAACGGGATTTCCATGCGCTGCGCGCGCGCCGTCTTTGGCGTGGCAAATGCCGTCATGGACCTGCGCCGGTTCACGCCGGTCACCTCAAGTACGCAGTCGATCCCGTGGCGCTTGCCCAGATTTCTCAGGCTCCCGACACAGTGCGATGGTTCAACTGGATCATGTTAGAGAGAACTCCGCGCAGGCCATGTTTCGGCATGGCTGTGCGCGGAACTGGTGCGGGTGGTCGGGCTCGAACCGACACTCCTTGCGGAACGGGATTTTGAGTCCCGCGCGTCTACCAATTTCACCACACCCGCGCTGCGGCACGCGTATAGCGCTGCGATCAAATTGTGCAACGCCAAATGCAGACGATGCCGCCACTTCATCGATTTCGCCGCCGTCCTTCTTGGGGCACCTGAGCCAGATCTGGCTGACGGCAGTTGCGGCAGCCCAGATAGTCAACGCGTCGCCAAAGTGGGTGCGACAGGTGCAGGTCTCTATTCGAAGTTCCCGGTCTTGCTCAACTAAATCGACATACGCGGCGCTTGACGAAATGCGACCTCCGGTCCGGCGCGTCTACCAATGTCACCACGCCCGCGCGCGGGAAACGGCGTCAGGCATCTCGCGAGAAGCGCGCGGTTCAACCCAGAATGCGGATCAGGCCGCCTTTTTGGCCTTCTTGTCGAGCGGCATATCAAGAAACTCCTCGATGATGCCCACCACCTTGTCCGCCTGCGCCACCATGAACAAATGGCCGCCATCTTCGATCACTTCCAGCCGCGAGCCGGGGATAAGCGCGTTGAGGATCTTGCCGTTGGCAAGCGGCACGATCGAATCGCGGTCGCCCATCAAGATCAGCGTTTCGGCGTTCATGAACGGCAGGAAGGGCGCGCTCGTCCAACCCATCATCGCCATCAGTTGATAGAAATAGCCCATGGAAGAGGGTGGCGTGATGCGCGCGGCGTGATCGTCTGCGCCTTCGGTCGAGCCGCCATAAAGCGTCTGGAAATTGCGCAGCAGATAGGTCGGGTCTACATAACGGCGCGGATCGGCCATCTTGGTGAGCGCAGAGAGCTTGCCGGGCACCATCAGCATTCCGGCAGAGGTCGCTGCGAGCACCAGTCGTTCAACCCGCTGGCCATATTGCAGCGCGAATTGCTGCGCCATCGCGCCGCCCCAGCTGACGCCCATCGCGTCCACCTGGCCATAGCCATAATCATCGAGAATACGATTGGCGATGCGCGCCATCATCCATGGGCGATAGGGCCATGTCGGCGCGGGCGAGCCGCCAATGCCCGGCATGTCGAAGGTCACGATGTCGCGGCCTGCCATGCGCTCGGCAAAGGGGGTGATCAGTTCGATGTTCGCGCCGATGCCATTGAAGAACATCAGCGGGCGTTCGGCAGGGTTCGGCTCCCGCGCAGTCCAGCGCGCGATGCGGACCATGCGGCCATCCACGCGGCGCGTGGTCCATTCGGGTTCGAGCGACATACAGGCTCCTCCAAGTCTTATGTTGCGGTGCAGCATAAACGAGTTTGGTGCATTCTCCAAATGAAATGCGCTCGGTGCCCATTCATCCCCGGCTCAGCCAAAGGAGGCCAGCTTGCGGAGATGGAATCACTGCCCCTCACGCGCCGCATGATGCTCGCCGGTCTCGCGAGCCTGCCTGCCTGTCCGGCTCTGGCACAGCCGGTCAGCCGCGTGCACGCGCTCATCGCTGCCGCCCGCCGCCAGATTGGCGTGACGCTGGCTTATGATCCGGCTTACTCCCGGCTCGGCTTTCCCGGTGGGGACGTGCCGCGTGCCAAGGGGGTGTGCACTGATGTGGTGATCCGCGCTTACCGCGATGCGCTGGGGCTCGATTTGCAGGCCTTGGTCAATGCAGACATGCGCGCGGCCTTTGCAGCCTACCCCAAGCGCTGGGGGCTCAAGCGGCCAGACAGCAATATCGATCATCGCCGCGTCCCCAATCTCCAGACCTTCTTCATGCGCAAACACGCCCAACTGCCCATTCCGGCTGATCTTTCCTTGTGGCAGCCGGGAGACATCATGACCTGCCTTGTCGGCGGCACATTGCCGCATATCGGCATCGTCTCTGACAGGCGGACGATGATCGCGGGGCGACCGCTCCTCATCCACAATATCGGGCGTGGCACGCGCGAAGAGGATGCGCTGGGCGAACATCGCATCACCGGGCGCTATCGCTGGCTGGGGTAAGGCAGGCGCAGCGCCAGTTCACCGCTTGGTTACCATATTGCGCTAAGCCGCACGCATGAGCACGCATTCCCAGTCCGCCGCGTCCGAAATTCCGCCGCGCCCGAAATCCGCTGTGTCGGGCTGGGTGGGTCTGGTGGGCTTGCTCGGAATGGTCACCTGGACGAGCATCGCCATCAATCGCGGGCTGTCCGGCCCCGGCTGGGCGCTGGTCAACGTGCTGTGCTGCGGCATTCCGATGGTGCTCTGGTCGGTGCTGGTGGACAAGGTGCATCGCAATCCATCGACCGGGATTGACTGGGATTCGCCGCCCAAGCCGGTGAGCGAGATTATCGACACCAGCCTCACCAAACTGGCGGGGCTCTGGGCGACATGGGCGTTGATCGCAGGGCTTTACTGCATCTTCCGCTGGTATTGGCGCGGGCCTTATCTGTTTGCGATGGAATTCTACACCATGGCCGCAGTGCCGGTGTTCCTGATGTCCATCGTCTATATCATCTGGCTTGACCGCCGCCTGATCGAACCACGCGATGGCACCTGGCATTTCGGCGCGCTGCTGATGGGGCAGGAGGGATACCGCATGGATGCGATCCTCTCTCATTTGCGGTCCTGGGCGGTGAAGGGCTTTTTCACGGCCTTCATGCTCTCCATTGTGCCGGGCGGCTATGCGCAGTTCGTCACGACCGATTTCAGCGCGCTGGCGGGCGATCCGGTTAAGCTCGGTCGTTGGCTGATCACGCTGATGTTCCTGATCGACGTGGCGATGGCCACCGTCGGCTATATGCTGACGATGCGGCCGCTCGATTCGCACATCCGCTCCGCCAACCCCTATATGCAGGGCTGGGTGGCGGCACTGATGTGCTACCCGCCCTTCATCCTGATGGGTGCGGGCTCTCCGCTCGACTATCATCAGGGCACGGCAGACTGGACCTACTGGCTGGATGGAAACCCCAATGCCCTGCTCGCCATGGCCATCGTCATGGCGATCCTGACGGGCATCTATGCCTGGGCGACAGTGGCGTTCGGTCTGCGCTTTTCCAACCTGACCGATCGCGGCACTCTGACGCACGGCCCTTATGCTTGGACCAAGCACCCGGCCTATGTTTCCAAGAACCTGTTCTGGTGGCTGGAAACTTTGCCCTTTCTCGTCGTCACGGGGAATCCGGTGGATTCGATCCGCAACACGATGATCCTCGCGATGGTCTCCGGCGTCTATTTCTGGCGCGCCAAGACGGAAGAGCGGCACATGTCCAACGATCCGGCCTATGTCGCTTATGCGGCATGGATGGCGCAATACAGCCCGATGGCGCGTTTCCTGCGCGGGGTGAAGGGGCTGTTTCCGGCACGGCACAAGGGCGTTCCGGCACGGACGGCCTAACGGCTGAACAGCGCCACCAGCTCGACATGCGTGGCCCAGCGGAACTGGCCGACAGGCTGAATCCACTCCAGCGTATAGCCTCCATCCACCAGCACCTTGGCATCGCGGGCGAAGGTGGCGGGATTGCACGAGACGAAGGCGATGCGGGGCACTGATGATGCCGCCAGCGCCTCACTCTGTTCCTTCGCTCCCGCGCGCGGCGGATCGATCACCACACCGTCAAAGCGGTTGAGTTCCTCCACCGTCAATGGCCTGCGGAACAGGTCTCTGTGGTCTGTGGCCACGCTGCGATGCGCGCGATTGGCGGCTACGCCCAGCGCCATGATGGCAGCGCGCGCGCCTTCCACTGCCTGCACGCGCCCCTCAAGCGCCAGCGCGAACGTGCCCAGACCGGCAAAGAGGTCGGCCACATACGTGCAGCCTGCCAGTGCCTCTTGAACGCCTGCCACCAGTGCCGCCTCCCCGTCCGCTGTGGCTTGCAGAAAAGCGCCTTCGGGCAGCCCCACAGCCACGCCGCCCAGAGTGAGCGTGACAGGTTCAGGCTCGTAACGGGCCGAGGGGCCATAGCCTTCATCGAGTGAAAAGCGCGCCAGCTTGTGCCGCTCGGCAAAGGCACTGATCGCTTCCGCCGCCGCCAGCCCTTCGGCCTCGATCCCGGCAATCAGCAGGTCCACGCCTTGATCCGCCAGCGTCATACGAATTTGCGCCCGACCGCGCGCCGGAAGCAAGGTGGCAAGCAGGACGCGCAGCGGCTTGATCAGTGCAAAAAGCTGCGGATGCAGCACCGGGCATTCGATCAGATCGACCAGCCTGTGGCTCTTCGCCTCGCTAAAGCCCAGCAGCACTGCCTTGCCGCGCCGCTCAGCAATCAGGCTGGCGCGGCGACGGGTCTGCGGCGGAGAGAGGTGCGGCGTGCGCAATTCTGGCAGCGGAAGGGCTTGCGCCTTGAGCGCCTCGACGATCCGGTCTGTCAGATAGGTCGCATAGGCCGCGTCACTCGCCTGTTGCAGCTGGCAGCCGCCGCAGGTGCCGAAATGGCGGCAGGCGGGCGCAATATGCTCCGGGCCATGGATAAGGCCGCCATCATCCGCAACTGCATCTCCCGGCACAGCCCCGGCCACGAACGCGCCGGACGCCGTCACGCCATCACCCCGCGCGGCAAAGCGGATCACCGGGTCACTCACAGGCAGGCCTCCATCGCAGCGGGAATATGGTTGGGCAGATCATCCGCAATCAAGGCGGGACCAGCGTGCCGCGCGGCTTCACCGTGGAGCCAAACCGCCTCGCACGCGGCCTCGAATGCTTCATGGACGAACGGCTCATAGGCTGAGAGCGCTGCCACACACAGGCCCGCCAGCACATCGCCCGTACCCGCGCTCGCCAACCATGAGGGCGCAGCGGGCGCAACACGCACAGCCCCGCCCGGAGCAGCGATCACTGTATCTGCGCCCTTCAGGATGATTACGGTCCCGCTCATCTGTGCTGCCGCCCGCGCGCGGTCTATCTTGCTGCCGGGAAGCGCGCCGAACAAATGGGCAAATTCGCCCTCATGCGGGGTGAGGATCACAGGACGCTCGCCTTGACCCAGCGTGTCGCGTTCCTCAGGGGTGAGCAGCACCAGCGCATCGGCATCCAGCACCAGCCTGTGCCGCGTGAGCAGGGCCGCTGTCAGGGCAGCGCGGGCTTTTCCATCACGCCCCAGCCCCGGTCCGATCAGCAGCGCGCCGACACGGGCATCTTCCGCTATGGCATCCCATTTGCGATGGACCAGCGCATCCGGCCCCTGCCGTCTGGCTCCGGTCAGCGCAACATAACCGGCCCGCCGCATTGCGGATCGCGCCGCGAGCATCGCCGCGCCCCCCATCGCGCCACCGGCGACAACCGCATAGCCGCGCTTATACTTGTGAGAATCCGGACCCGGCGGGATCAGACGCGGATGCTCCAGCACGCGCGCATCGGCCCAGCCATCCACGCTGATCGGCGCGCGCAGAACCGTGCCGCACAGCTGCGCACCGGGCTGGAGCAGATGCGCAGGCTTGAGTGCGCCCAAGGCCAGTGTGAGGTGGCACTGCACTGCCCCCAGCGCCGCGCCATCATCGGTGCCCAACCCGCTCGGCAAATCGACTGCGATGATGAAGGACGCCGCTCGTGTCAGTGCCAGATAGGCCGAATAGACATCCCCCTCCAGCCGCCGGGTCAGGCCGGTGCCAAACAGCGCATCAACAAGCACAGGGGTTTCCGGGCAAGATCGCGCATCTTCCACCGCGCCATCCCACAGGGCACGCGCGGCACGCGCCAGATCGGTCTTCGGTGCATCGATCGCTGCCACCCGCACCGGATGCCCTTTGGCCTTGAGCAGCCGCGCGGCGACATAGCCGTCTCCGCCATTATTGCCGGGGCCGCACAGGATCAGCGTCTCGCGCCCGCCCGCAAAGCGCAGCACGGCATTGGCGACCGCTTGCCCCGCCTGATCCATCAACACAGACAAAGGCGTGCCCGCCGCGACAGCGTCCAGTTCGGCAGCGCGCATTTCAGCGGCGGTAAGGATCGGGCCTTGAAGGGGAGTGACCATCAGGGGGCCTTAGGCTTGCCTTCAGGCGGCGGCAATCCGCTGCAAGGCATGGCGCAGGGTGGAATAGTGCGAAAGGCCCGGCAAGCGATGGAATGTCACCGGTCCGGAGAAGGTTGCGGCCAGATGTTCGGACAGGGCGATTGGTGCCCAATTGTCCGCCTCGCCGTGCCAGAGCGTGACAGGGGCGGTGATGCTGGACAGGCTGACGCTCCAGGGCTGCATATAGGCGCTGATTTCAGCGGCATAGCTTTGGGACGCATGGCCCAGCCCGGCCTTGAGCATCGCGGCCATGCGCGCGCGGAAAGCAGGATCGAGCGCCAATGCGGCATCTCCGCCCTGCGCAGTGGCCAGCAGCATCCGCACCATAACTCGCGGTACAAGACGGGCCATCAGCGATTGCAGTCGCGCCACACGGGCGAACAGGCGAGGCCGATCCCGCGCCATGCGGAACAGCGCGCCGCCCGCCATCTGATCGAGCAGGGCTTCGCTGTCCGGTGGTCCGGCAGGCGCAATCAGATGGATATGGGCAATCCGCTCCGGCAGGGCGCGCGCCCAATCGAGCGCGACTTTGCCACCCATCGAAAATCCGATCAGCGTGATGGGGCCTTCGGGCAGCGAGACGGGGACGCGGTTCCGGTCCGGCGCGGTGATTGCAACATCATCCGGCCAATGAAGCGGGCCAAAAAGCGAGAGTTCGTCAGGTCCGCCGGGCTGTCCGTGCAGATAGACGAACTGGCGTGTCATTTTGCCGCAGGCGTTCCGCCCGCAGGTGCCGCGCCTTTCACCGTGGCGGGCAGGCGATAGCGGTCACCGGCCACGGCGACTTCGATCAGCTTCGGCCCGATGGGCGTCACCACGGCAGGCTCCGCTCCGTCTGCTGCGACCACGCCAACGCCCTTCACCACCTTGAAGCGGCGGAACCCGCCATCAGCATGGCGGATGGTGAGCATCAGCGTCTCGCCTGACGAATCGCGCTCAACGATGCAGCTGTCCGAAAAGGCGGTTGCTCCGCCAATGGCGCAAGCAATGCGGCCTTCATCGGCCGCACTCGCCTGAACCTTGGCTTCGGCTTCTTCCAGCGAATTGGCGCTGTCCGGATTCTTGCCGCAGGCGGCGAGCGCCAACAGCATCAGGCCTGCACTAAATGTCCGCGTAGCAATGCCGCTCATACTTACCCCCGGGATGCGTCACTGCGCCCTTATAGGCGGGGCCGACATTCTGTGCATAGCGCCACAATGCGCCTGCCCCATAATCGGACACACGGGGCTGCCACTTGGCCTTGCGCGCTTCGAGCACATCAGCGGCGACGTTGAGGTCGATCGTACCCTTGGTCGCGTCGATGCTGATTTCATCGCCATCTTCCACCAGTGCAATCGGCCCGCATTCGGCAGCTTCCGGCCCGACATGGCCGATGCAGAAACCGCGCGTTGCGCCCGAAAAGCGCCCGTCGGTGATAAGCGCCACTTTCTCGCCCATGCCCAGCCCATAGAGCGCGGCGGTGGTGGAGAGCATTTCGCGCATCCCCGGGCCGCCCTTGGGGCCTTCATAGCGGATGACGACAACCGAGCCTTCCTTGATCGCGCGCGCCTCCACAGCGGCAAAGGCATCTTCCTCGCAATCAAACACCTGCGCCGGGCCGGTGAACTCCAGGCGGCTCATGCCTGCCACCTTCACAATCGCCCCATTGGGCGCAAGCGAGCCCTTGAGGCCGACAACGCCGCCCGTGGGGCTAAGCGGCTTGGTGGCGGGATGGATAACCTTCTGATCGGGGTTCCAGGTGATCTCGTCGATATTTTCACCCAGCGTCTTGCCGGTCACCGTCAGGCAATCGCCATGCAGCAGGCCTTCAGACAGCAAGGACTTCATGAGCATATAGACGCCACCGGCATCATACATGTCCTTGGCGACATAATTCCCGCCCGGCTTCAGGTCCGCCATATAGGGCGTGGTTTTGAAGATTTCGGCGACGTCGAACAGATCGAACTCGATCCCCGCTTCATGCGCCATGGCTGGCAGATGGAGCGCGCCGTTGGTCGATCCGCCGGTTGCCGCGACTACGCGCGCGGCATTTTCAAACGCCTGAATTGTGCAGATGTCGCGCGGGCGGATGTTCTTAGCGAGCAATTCCATCACCTGCACACCTGCGGCATGGGCGACCTGTTCGCGGCTCTTGTACGGCGCGGGCGCCATGTTCGAATTGGGGAGAGACAGCCCGATGGCTTCGGCCACGCACGCCATGGTGTTGGCGGTGTACTGGCCACCGCACGCGCCATGACCGGGGCAGGCGACCTTTTCGAGCGCATGGACTTCCGACAGCGGGCAGGCCCCTGCGGCGAACTTGCCCACCACCTCGAACACGTCAACAACCGTGACATCGCGTTCCTGATAGCGCCCCGGCAGGATCGATCCGCCATAGACGAAGATCGACGGCACGTTGAGGCGGAGCATCGACATCATCATGCCGGGCAGCGATTTGTCGCACCCGGCAAAGGCGAGCAGCGCATCATAGCAATGGCCGCGCACTGAAAGTTCAACCGAATCGGCGATGACCTCGCGGCTGACGAGCGAGGACTTCATGCCCTGATGGCCCATCGCAATGCCATCGGTTACGGTGATGGTGTTGAAGCGGCGCGGCATCCCGCCGCCCACTTCCACGCCCACACGCGCAACATCCGCCTGATGATCGAGCGTCGTGTTGCACGGTGCCGAATCATTGCCGGCAGAGGCGATGCCCACGAACGGGCGGGCAATCTCCGCTTCGGTCAGCCCCATCGCGTAATAATAGCTGCGGTGCGGCGCGCGTTCCGGACCCACGGACACGTGGCGGCTGGGGAGCTTCGATTTGTCGAACAGATTCGTCATGGCTTGGCCTCGCTTTCTGGGGTGCGCCTATGTGCCGAAAGCCCGAAACTGGCAAGACCGCCATGGCGGTCTCCTGTTTGCGTGCTAGACTGGCCGTATGACCCCCGAACAGCTTTACGCCGCCAAACGCATGAGCCCGCAGCAGGCCGCCGCGCTCGTCTCCTCTGGAACCGATATCGCGATGGGCATGGCGACGGCTGAGCCGCCCGCGCTGCTGGCGGCCTTGGCAGAGCGCGTGGATGCAGGCGCGCTCGACACGCTCAACCTCTGGTATTTCCACTCGCTGCTGCACGCGGGCGCGACACTGCTCCGGCCCGACCGGCTCAACCGCGTGCGCCCGCATTGCATGTTCATGAGCGGGGTGGAGCGTCAGATCGTCAAGGATCATGGGGAGGGGCTGATCGAATTCGTGCCGGTGGCGTTCAGCGAATCGCCGCGCCTCTTCACAGGGCAGGTCAAGCTCGACGCCTTCATCTCCACCGTCTCTCCCATGGACCGGCACGGCTGGTTCACCTTTGGGGCGAGCAATGATTATTCCAGCGTCGCCGCCCGCGCGGCGCGTCAGCTGATCGTAGAGGTCAACCCGGCGATGCCGCGCGTCTATGGTGATTCGTTGCTGCATATCTCTGAAGTGACCGCGCTGGTCGAGGGCAACACGCCGCTGTTCGAAGCGCCAGACCCGGTGCTTGAGCCCGAAGATGAGGCGATTGCCGCGATCATCGCGGACATGATCCCCGATGGTGCGTGCCTGCAAATGGGCATCGGCAACCTGCCTAGCGCGGTCTGCGCGCGGCTGACCGGGCGACGTGATCTTGGCATTCACACCGAGCTCTTCACACCTGCGCTCGCTGGGCTGGTGCAGTGCGGGGCGGTCTCCAACCGCTTCAAGGCGACCTATCCGGGCCGCACCGTCTTCACCTTCGCGATGGGAGATCGCGCCTTTTACGATTGGCTGGATGATCATCCCGCGATGCACGCCGCGCCGGTGAATATCGTCAATGATCCGCGCCATATCGCCAAGAATCCCGGCGTCGTTTCGGTCAATGCCACGTTGCAGGTGGACCTCTCCGGCGCGTGCAATTCGGAACATATGCTCGGGCACCAATATAGCGGTGCGGGCGGCCAGCTTGATTTCGTGCGTGGGGCCAATGCGTCCAAAGGCGGCATGTCGATCATCGCCTGCCGCTCGACCGCTGCCGATGGCCGCGTTTCCCGCATTGTGCCACGCCTTGATGGTCCGGTGACAACGCCGCGCAACGATGTGCGCTTCATCGTGACGGAATATGGTGTGGCAGACATGCGCGGCAAGACACTGCGCCAGCGTGCCGAGGCGCTGATCGCACTGGCGCATCCGGCGTTTCGCGAAGAGCTGGCGCAGGCGTGATGGAATAAAGCCCCCGACGCCGGAGCACGTCAAAAGGTCACACTGGGTCACGGACGTTGACGCATTGTGACGACGCATAAATGGCCGATTTCCCGTAAAGTTCACACTGCGGTCTCTGCTCCTCTGTGCACTCTGCCTGAAACAGGCCGAGTGGAACACTGTAGAAATTATCCCACTACACCGTCCGGCTTTCTCAAGGTTGCGTCCGCAGATCGTTAAGACAATTCTTGTATGTAAGCGCCATGAACACGGATGACCTCAAGGCTGAGGCAATCAGCGATGCCCAAGATCATCTGATTTGGGCATCCTCAGCGCCGAAGTGGATTCATCTGACAGGATATGGGCTCTCGCTCATTTGTGCTTCGACCCTCAAGATCAACAAAGCCTATATCGCCGCCCCTTTGGAGCTCTTACCGCTTTGGGCAGGTCTGCTGGGCGTCGTTGCGATAGCTAGCCTTACTCTGGTCCCGATACTGATCGTCAACTGGTCCTGCAAGACTTGGCTGCGGCGTTTCTATCCTGATGTCGAAGCTTTGCGCTGGAATGCGCAGGGCGTGACCTTCAAAGGTTATGACATCATGCCATGGTCCCGGATTTCAGGGATTTCGGTAAGAGAGCTTGGAAAAAAGAGTGACCGAGAGATTGAGTTCCAGATCAAGCCTCTCCCCGATCAAGGCGGCGAAATCACAAAGTTCGTGATACCGCTCGTGAGACTGCGCAAATGCGAGCGGGTTCTCCAACAGCTTGAAAGCAGTGCCAAGGCTCACGCGGTCCACTTTTTCACTTCCCGAGACTTTCTGGAACTCATCCGGCGGGAGAAAAGCAAACAGAAGTCGGTTTATATGCCCTATTGGAAAACTACCCCGTCCGGAAGGCATTCGTGATCGGATAACGCCGGTCTCGCCCGAAATTGCGTTTGCCCAATTTCACGCCCGGCGGGGCCTGGCGACGCTTATATTCGGCGAGGCAGAGCAGGCGTTCGATGCGCGCCACATCCGCCCGGTCAAAGCCGCGCGCGGCGACTTCATCCACGCTCAGTTCCTCCTCGACCAATCCGTGCAGCATCGCATCGAGCAGCGGATAATCCGGCAGGCTGTCCGAATCCTTCTGGTCAGGGCGGAGTTCGGCGCTCGGCGGTTTTTCAATCACATTGACCGGCATCACCGGACCATCAGGGCCAAGGCCGAGGCGCGGCTTGTGGGCGTTGCGCCATTTGGAAATGGCGAACACCGTCATCTTATACGCGTCCTTGATGGGATTATAGCCGCCCGCCATGTCGCCATAGATGGTCGCGTAACCCACGCTCATCTCGCTCTTGTTGCCCGTCGTCATCAGCATCGGGCCGAACTTGTTGGAGAGCGCCATCAGCGTCACCCCGCGAATGCGCGACTGGATATTCTCCTCGGTAATGTCCACGCCCTTATCGGCAAAGCTGTCGCTCAGCATCGTATCGAACGCCTCCACAGCGGGCGCGATGGGGATGGTGTCGAGCTTGCAGCCGATCAGCGCGGCACAGCCCGCCGCATCGTCGAGGCTTTCCTGAGAGGTGAAGCGGCTGGGCAGCATCACCGCCCAAACTCGATCCGGCCCCAAGGCATCGGCGGCGATGGCGGCGCAGATCGCACTGTCGATCCCGCCAGAGAGACCGAGCACCACGCCGGGGAAGCGGTTGGTGTTCACATAATCGCGCAGGCCGATCATCATGGCGTGATAGGCGTCGGACGGATAGGGTTCGAGCGTGGCAATCTCGCCCGCTTCGCACATCCAGCCGCTCGCGCCGCGCGTCCAGCGGGTCAGGCGGATTTCCTCCTCCCAATCCTTCATCTGATGAGCCATCGTCCCATCGCCATTCAGCACAAACGATGCGCCATCGAACACGACCTCATCCTGCCCACCGACGCGGTTGAGATAGGCCATGGGCAGGCCGGTTTCCTTCACTCGCGCAGCAACCACGGTGGAGGAACGCAGATCATCCTTGTCGATCTCATACGGGCTGCCGTTGGGAGAGAGCAGCAGCTCCGCCCCTGCCGCCTTTAACGCGCCGCACACATCGGGCAGCCACACATCTTCACAGATCGGCACGCCAATCTTCACGCCGCGAAAGATGAAAGGCTCTGGGAGCGGACCGGAGGCGAACAGGCGCTTATCATCAAATGTGCCATAATTGGGGAGTTCATGCTTGAGCGTCATCCCCGCCACCGCGCCGCCATCGAGCAGCGCCATCGCATTGTAGAGTGCGCCTTCCTTGCGGACGATGGTTCCGACCAGCATCGCCGGGCCGCCATCGGCTGTGGCTTGGGCGAGCCGGGCGAGTTGTTCCTCGGCGCGCGCCGTGAGTGCGGGCTTCATCACCAGATCCTCGGGCGGATAGCCGATCAGCTGGAGTTCGGGAAAGAGGATCAGGTCTGCCCCGGTGGCCGCCTTGCGCGCGGCGAGCATGGCATCGGCATTGCCGGGCAGATCGCCCACACGCTGCGAAAGTTGGGCGAGGGCGATGGTCAGCGTATCAGTCATGGGGCCTGTTTATGAGCAGGCCCCATGATCGGCAAGCAGAAGGGGCGATCAGAACAGCGCGAGCATTGCATTGCCCATCACCCGGCCGGGGATGAAGGAGAAGGCCCCGGCGACACACAGGCCGATGAACGGGCCGGTCATCGCGCGCTCATGTGCCTTCATATTGCCCTGGCGGATGGCGATAATGCCGCGCGGGATGGAAATCAGCGTCATCACCGAAAAGATGTGGATCGGGCCGATGCCGCCGAACAGGCCCTGCAACCAGAAGCTGTCAATGGCGGTGACCATCATCAGCATCCCCCAGATGCGGCCCAACATGCGGTGCAGCTGGGTGCCCTTCTTCATGGTCATCACCACGATACCGATGAAGAAGGCGGGGATGACAGTGGCGAGGTGGATGACGACAGCCCAGTGCGGCTGGCTCTCGCTGCCCCGGCTCGGCCCTGCAAAAGCGAACGCCAGAACCATCGCGCCGATGGTGAGGGCAATCGTGCCGACGGTGGTAGCAATGATGAATTTGGGGGTGATCGGGCTGGTAGCGGTGCAGGCTGCGGTTGTCATGATGTGTGTCCTTGGTGGCTGTGTCTGGAATGACCCCTTCCTGATCGGGTGCGGTTGGCGGGCAAGCGACCCTGCGTGAAAAGCCCGGATTTCTTCGTGATTGCGGTCAAATTGCCCATTGACGCTTCGTGAACGGGCAGGCAGTTTCGTGAACATGACACGCAAACTCGGCGTTGAAATTTTCCTGATGCTCGTGATCGGGCTTGTGCTGGGGCTGTTCGGACCGTTCGGCACGTTCGGCATGTCGCCTGCGGTCCGCATCGCCTTCTGGATGATCTATGTCCTGCTGGGATATGCCATCTTCCGGCCCATGATCATCCTCGGCAAATGGATGAGCGAATCCTACGCGATCCCGCAGATCATCGGCGTCGGGCTGGCGCTGGTGGTGGCCGCCGCGCCGATGACTTTCATGATCGCCCTGCTGTTCAGCGATTTCGATGTGCGCCGCACGCTGCATTATGAAGGGCTCGGCACGCTCTATTTCGATGTCTGGCTGATCGGCTTCCTGATCAATGCCTTCACTTCGCTGACCATGGCGCGGACCGACAGTGTATCCACCCCGGAGCCGACTCCTGCTCCGCCTCCGAAGGTCGATTCAGCGCCGCTAGAGCCGCCCGCCCTGCCAGAGCCGATCGTTCCACCCATTCGCATTCCCCGCCTTGAAGACCGGCTGCCGCAAGGCTTTGGCGCAGTTCATGCGCTCAAGAGCGAGGATCATTATGTCCGTGTATTCGGCGAAGGGCGCACGACGCTGCTGCTGATGCGGCTGCGCGATGCGATTGCCGAACTTGGAGAGGTTGAGGGGCACCAGGTTCACCGCAGCTGGTGGATCGCAAAGTCAGGGTTGGCAGAGGTCTCCCGGCAAGGCCGCGAGGCGGTGATCCGTCTCCACGATGGCACTCAAGCGCCGGTTTCACGCGAAGCGATGGCGCGGCTGCGTGCAGCGGGCTGGGTATGACAGGATCCCATTGCGCTCAAAAGTCTGCCGGATTTGAGAGGTGTCTCCGAACGCCTCCTCGATCTGCTCGGGGACGCGCAGACAGACTGTGGTGTGCGGGGTGATGCGGCGCGCACTCAGACCCGTCGCGACATCAAGGTGACAGTTGGCGGTGATCAAAGATGCTGCTTGTCGCCGCTAAAGGGTGCCCGAGAAATTCAGATTGCCACCGGAAACCGCATCATCCGCTGAGCGATGCTCTTCGCTGCCGGATCAAGTCGCTGGCTGGCGTTGAGTCCGCCGGGCAGCGCGCCATCGAGCACAAGATTGAGCGCATATGAGCCCGGAAGGTCATAAATGCTGACGCGGAAATCGCCGAGATCGGGCAGCCACGCCTTGATGGCGTCTTCCGTGAGCGCCGCGCGCAAGGCGGGCAGATTTTCGGGTAACCGCGCAATCACGCCGATATTGATCGTCTCGCCCTTTTCGCCGGACCGGGCAAAGGCCAGTTCTTCAAGGATGGCGCTTCCCCCGCGCGGTGGGGAGGGGGAAGGCACATCAGGGCGGACCAGCATCGCCGGATCGAAGCCGACAATATCGGGCATCGTGAAGACGTCTCCATCGATCCGCGCGCGCACGTGAGTCTTGGGAACAAGGAAACAGATCAGGCTCATGCAGGGCTGCACCTGTACGCCGAATGACACGCTGGTTCCCGGAGCCATGGCGCTGATTGCGGCGAACTGCTCGCGCGCGAACATCTGCACGCCGAGCGCCTCATCATGCTCAACCACCAGCTTGGCCACCACCTCTTCTCCGCCGCCAATCGGCACGCATTCGGTGCGCCGCCAATCCGCCATGTTGCGGCCCCGCAGCATCAGCCGCCCGCGCTCGAACAGCGCCTCGGCCTGTTTCGCAGCTTTGGCAGGCGCATCCTTGCCGATGATCGGCTGATAGACGACTGCGCGCCAGCCATCATCCCAGGTGGCGCAGGCCTTCAACGTGTCGGTGGGCGGATATCCGGAGGCATTTTTCACCAGCACGCGATGTTCGCCCGCTTGCTCCAGCGTCACGGTGGAAAAATCGCAGGTCACATCGGGCACGAAATAGGCTTGCGGGTCGCTGACTTCGTAGAGCATCTGCTCGGCCACTGTGCCCACCGAAACAAGGCCGCCTGTGCCTTCAGGCTTGGTGATCAGGCAGCTGCCATCGTCATAACATTCGGCAATGGGTGCGCCGATATTCGCCCAGCCTTCCACATCGCGCCAGTCGGTGAAGGTGCCGCCCGTCACCTGCGGGCCGCATTCGATGAGATGCCCGGCGAGAGTGCCGCCTGCAAGCTGTGCGAAATCGCCCGGCCCCCAGCCGAAATGATGGATAAGTGGCCCCAGTGCGAGCGCTGAATCAACAACGCGCCCGGTGATGACGATATCGGCCCCGCGCGCCAGCGCCTCTGCAATCGGGAACGCGCCCAGATAGGCGTTGGCGCTGGTGACGCCCTCTTGCGGGAAGGGCGCACCCGTGAACATGTCCCGCGTGTCGGCAAAATCGCTCAGCCGGTGCATCAGATTGTCGCCATCGACGCATGAGACTTTGAGACAGAGGCCCAACGCCGCAATCTTGGCGCGCAAGGCTTCGGCCAGCGCCGCCGGGTTCACGGCTCCGGCGTTGGAGATGATCTTCACGCGCTGCGCAGCGATCTGCGGCAGGAACGGGCCGATATGCACATCCATGAAATCGGTGGGATAGCCGCTTGCCGGATCGGCCAGCTTCATGCGGCCCATGAGCCCCATTGCGCCTTCGGCCAGATAATCGAGGATGATGGCATCCACACCAGCGCCCAGCAATTGCGGCACCGCCATCGCCGAATCGATGAAGAAGGCAGAGCCGCCCCCGATGCGCAAAGCTGGCCTGACCATCGCCTATCCCTCCATTCTCGTAAATTTTCAGACAACAGTCTACGCATGGCGTTGACAAACTGGCAAGCCTCCCGTCAAATGCGTTGAAACTTGGGAATTAGGAGGAAGTGTTTTGGGCAAGGATCTGGCAGGCAAGGTTGCCATCGTAACCGGCGGCAGCGACGGCATTGGCAAGGCGACCGCGACTTTGCTCGCCAAGCGCGGCGCCACCGTTGCCATTTGTGCACGGCGTGCCGAAGTGCTGGAAGCCGCGCGCGCCGAAATCGCCGAACATGGCACGGTGGAAGCGCATATTCTCGACGTGTCTGACGAAGCGGCCTTTACGGCATTGGTCGAAGATGTGGCCAAGCGCCATGGTCGGCTCGACATGATGGTGAACAACGCCATGTCGGTGCATTATGCGCCTCTCACCGAACTGACTATGGAGCATTGGCGCAAGGATTTTGCGGTCAATGCCGAAGCCGTGTTCACCGGGACCAAGGCGGCAATGAAGATCATGATGAAGCAGGGCGGTGGCTCGATCGTCAACATTGCTTCGACCACCGCAATCCGCTCTGCGCCCTATATGGCGAGCTATTCGGCCTCGAAGGCGGCGCTGGTGCAATTTTCTTCCTGCGCGGCGATGGAAGGCGGCCCTGCCAATGTGCGCGTCAACGTGATCGTGCCGGGCCAGGTGATGACGCCTGCAACCGCATTCTGGGCGACCAAGGCACCCGAAACGGCAGCGCGCACCGAAGCGGCCATTCCCATGCAGCGCGGTGGCCAACCGGATGAACTCGCTGAACCCATCGTCTTCCTGCTCTCGGATGCAGCCAGCTACATCACTGGTGTCGCCTTGCCGGTTGATGGCGGAAAGGCGGCGCAGCTGTACATGCCATCATGAACCCGCTCGATTTTTCGGGCAAAACCATTCTTGTCACCGGCGGCGGTGTCGGGATCGGGCGCGGCATTGCCGATGCCTTTGCGGATGCGGGCGCGTCTTTGATTATCGCTGAAATCGATGCGGAACGCGCCGCCGCTGTGCAGGCGGCGCATCCGTCTGCGACCGTCGTCACCTGCGATGTGCTTGACCGCGCGACGCCAGCGCGTCTCGCCGAGGTGGTGCAGGAGAAAGCGGGCAAGCTCGACGTGCTCGTCAATAATGTTGGCCATTTCGTCCATGCGCTGCCCTTTTCGATGCTGTCGGGCGGGCAGGTGGATGAAATTCTCGACACCAATCTGGGGCAGCTCTTGCGGATGACGGCGGCGATGGTGCCGCTGCTGCGGGAGGCGGCTCCGGGCAGTTCGATCATCAACGTGACCTCGATCGAAGCCTATCGCGGCATTCCCTATTGCACGGTTTATGCCGCTGCCAAGGCAGGCATTGCGGGCTTCACCAAGAGCCTTGCGCTCGAACTCGCGCCCGCGGGCATCCGTGTCAACGACATCGCGCCGGAGACGACCGACACGCCGCAAGTCGCGCTCGACATCATGATCCCGCCGGAAAACCGGGCCAACATGGACAAATGGATTCCGCTCGGTCGCTTTGGCACGCCAGCCGATTGCGCAGGTGCGGCGCTCTATCTCGCCAGCCCGCTTGCCGCCTGGGTGACGGGCACGGCCATCCATGTTGATGGCGGGGCGCTTGCCGCCGCTGGCTGGATCCAGACGCCCACCGGCGAATGGACCAATGTGCCGATGGTGAGCGGCAACGGCCTGAAGATTCCGGGCCAATGAGCGCGGACCTTTCCGCGCTGCGGCAGGCGGCGGAGCTTTATGCCGTCGGGGCCGACCGCAAGGACAAGGCGCTCTGGCGTGAGGTTCTCGCCGAAGATTGCCTGATCGAAGGGCCGGGCTTTTCGGTGACGGGGCGAGAGGCTAATCTCGGGTCGCTCGACGCGCTCGGCCAGATGTTCAGGGGCACGCAGCACCGCGTTCATCAGGTGGTGGCGACCATCACCGGCGATACCGCCAAGGGCGAAACCTATTGCACGGCCGAGCATCTGCTGAACGACGCGGACATGATCCTCGTCTGGGCGATCCGCTATCAGGATGAGTGGCGGCGTGAGGGGGATGCATGGCGCTTCACCGCGCGGCGTCTGATCGTCGATTGGGAAGAAACACGGCCCGTGACCGTGAGAGGAGAGGCATGATGAAGATTCTGGTTGTCGGAGGAACCGGCGCGCTGGGCGGCCATGCCGCGATCCATCTGGCGAGCAAAGGCCATGACGTGACTGTGGGCGGGCGCAATCCTGCGCATCCTGAAACGCCGATGGCGGCCATGCCCTTCCTCAAGGGCGATTATGTGGCGGGCGATTACACCGCAGAGCGCCTCAAGGGCTTTGACTGGGTGGTGTTTGCAGCGGGCAATGATCCGCGCCATGTGCCGCAGGGCAGCGATTTTGAAGCGTTCCTGTTCAAGGCCAACCATGAAGCCGTGCCTGCCTTCTTTGCTGCCTGCCGGGAGGCGGGCGTGAAGCGGGCGATCCAGCTCGGCAGCTATTATCATCAGGCCGCCCCGCATCTGCTGGAGGGCAACAGCTATATCCGCTCTCGCAAGGCGGCGTGCGAGGGCGCGCGGGGTGAAGGGCGGCCCGGCTTTGACGTGATCAGCGTCAATGCGCCCTTCATGGTCGGCACTGTTCCTGGCCTGCCGAGCGCGATTTTCGGGCCTTATACGCAATGGGCCAAGGGGCTGATCCCGATCCCGCATTATGGCCCGGCAGGCGGCACCAACTTCATGTCGTTCCGCTCGCTTTCCGAAGCGATTGAGGGCGCGCTGGAGCGGGGCGAGCCGGGCAAGGCCTATCTGGTGGGTGATGAGGATCTGACCTTCACTCAATATTTCCAGCTCTTCTTCGATGCCGTGGGCAGCGATGCAAAGCTGGAAGAGCGCGACGAAGAAAATCCCCTGTTGCCCGATATCGCCATTCCGCAGGGCCGGGGCAACTGGGTGCGCGTCAATCCAGACCCCGCCGAAGTCGCGCTGCTCGGCTATACGCGCAATGATGTGGCGCAGGCGGTTCAGGAGGTCGTGGCCCAGTTTTCATGATCAAAAAACAATGAGGAGAGGCGCACCATGAAATTTTCGATCATCTATGAAGCGCAGATGGTGGATACCAGCCGCGCCAATGAGCAGGCCGTGTTCCACCAGATTGTCGATCAGGCCAAATATGCTGAAGAAATGGGCTTCGACTGCATCTGGTGCGTCGAACATACTGCGCTCACCCAATATGCGCATATGTCCGCGCCGGAAACCGTGTTGGCCTTCATCGCCGGGGCCACGAGCCGCATCCATGTTGGCCATGGCGTCGTCTGCCTGCCGCCTGCAATGAACCATCCGGTCAAGGTCGCGGAGCGGATTGCAACGCTCGACATTCTCTCCAAAGGTCGGCTGCATTTTGGTGTGGGCAAGGGCGGCACCCAGCAGGAAGCGGGCACGTTCGGCTATGATCTGGGCGAGTTGCAGCCGATGATTGATGAATCCATGTATCTGATCCCCAAGATCATGGTGCAGGATGAAATCGAGCATCAGGGGCAGTATATCACCATCCCGAAGCGGCCGATCCATCCCAAGCCCTATCAGGATCCGCATCCCCCCATGTATATGGCCTGCACGCGGGAGGCGACGTTGCTCGCCGCAGGCGGGCGCGGCATCGGGGCGCTGGTGCTCGGCTTTTCAGGGCCGGAGGAAATTGCCAAGAAGAACGCCATCTACCGCGAGGCGTTCCGCACCCGCAAGGCAGAGGACCAGGTGGGGTTCCGCCCGACCGAGCATCTGGCCGCCTTGTGTGCCGCGACCGTGCTGGACGACCGCGAAAAGGCGCGCAAGATCGGGCTGCGCGGCCAGCGCTTCTTCGCGGAATCGATTGCCTATTGGTATCAGGGCGGGCCGAAACCGACTGTGGATGATGATCTGAGCGCAGAGGATCATGCTGCCGTTCTGGAACAGGGCAAGAAGGCGACCATCGCTTATCTCTCCGAAGAGGCAATTCCGGTGGGGGATGAGCATCTCTCCAACTATACCGTGGCGCAGGATGCTTATGGCACGCCCGATGACTGCATCCGCTATGTCCAGCGGCTGAAGGATGCAGGGGCCGACGAAATCCTCTTCATGTTCCAGATGGGCGGCATTCCGCACGATGTGATCATGGAAACGATCCGCAACATTGGTGAAAAAGTGATCCCGCATTTTCGGGGTCAAACAGATTGAAGGACATGTCTCTGATCCGTTCGTGCTGAGCTTGTCGAAGCACTGCCTTTTCGCATCTCGGTAGCAGGAAAAGGCAGCCCTTCGACAGGCTCAGGGCGAACGGGCCGGTTGAGAGAGTGATCCAATAAGGGAAAGACTCATGAACAGATTGCAGGGCCGCGCGGCCATTGTGACCGGCGCGGGGCGCGGGATTGGCAAGGCGATTGTCGAACGGCTGACGGCAGAAGGCGCGCAGGTCGCCGCGCTCGACATGAATCTGGATGACGCCAAGGCGAGCGGCGCTGCGCTCGCGCTCCAGTGCAATGTTGCCGATTCAGCGTCAGTGGCGGCAGCCGTGGCGCAGGCGCGCGCGGCGTTCGGGCGGCTTGATATTGCCGTCAGCAATGCCGGGATCGGTCAGGCGGCCAAGGACGGCTCCGAGCAGTTTTATGGGGCCATGGCACAACGCAATGCCGAGCTTGCTGAAAAGGGCAGTTCGGATGTGATCGTGGATCAGCTGATCCATATGGAGGATGAAGGTTGGGCGGCAGTGATGGCGGTCAACATCAACGGGCCGTTCCATGTAGCGCGCGAATTTGCGCGTGTGCTTGCTCAGGATGGCAATCCCGGCAGCATCATCAACATCAGCTCGACGAGCGCGCAGTCTGGCGAAGGCTCGCCGCACTATGTGACGAGCAAGGCGGCAGTCATCGGCCTGACGCGCCAGCTCGCGCGCGAACTCGCCCCGCGCAAGATCCGGGTCAACGCGGTTGCGCCCGGCCCCACCAACACGCCGATCATGAACGGCATTCCCGATGAGTGGATCAAGTCGATGGAAGCGAGCGTGCCCTTGGGCCGCATGGCCGATCCGGCGGAAGTGGCGGCGGCAGTGGCATTCCTTGCTTCCGACGATGCGAGTTTTGTGACCGGATCGGTGCTGGTCGCCAATGGCGGCAGCTATAATTTCTGAGGTGGCGTGATGATCGAGTCCCTTTCCCCCGCACTGGGCCAGCCCGGCACCGGCGTGATCCTGACCGGTGGCGCATCGGGTCTGGCGCTGGCCTCTGCCCGCGCGCTGGCAGCCGTGGGGCGTCCCGTGGCCTTGTGGGACTTGAACGGCACGAAAGCAGTGGCAGAGGCGGCGGCGATTACGGCGGACTATGGCGGGGCCGCCCTCGGCGCCGCGGTCGGTCTGACCGGGCCCGCCGCCCATGGCCCAGCCATTGGGCGAAGCCCCGCCCCCCCGGGGCCACCCCCGCGCCGGTTTGCTTTTGGATCCCCGACCCACCCAGGGCCCCTTTCCCCCTCCCAAAGCGCGGCCCCGGGATCCCAAAGGCCGAGCCCCCCCGCCTCAAGACCAAGGACCGCCCCGAGGTCATCAACGCCATT
>CALMZE010000174.1 GCA_937870585.1 uncultured Sphingomonadales bacterium
AACCCCGCGCCCAAAAAAGGGGTGCGCACCGGGAAAGGGGGGCGGGGGGGGGGGGGTTTTTGGGAGAGGAGAAAAGGGGCAAGACGCAACCCCAGAACCGCCAATAGCCAGAATCAGCTTGCCGTTCTTGCGCGATTCCTTGTCATCCAAACCATCTTGCTGAAAATGTTCTGCGCTGATCATGAAATGACCGCGGTCGTTCGCGAAATTGGTGCCAAAGGCTGCACCGACCCGCCATGAGCGAGCGTCGCCACGGCTGGAAATGCCGGATTGCGCCTCAATATTAAGGCCATCAAATTTCTTATTCAGAACAAAGTTGATGACCCCTGATACAGCATCGGAGCCGTAAACGGCCGACGCGCCGCCGGTCACAACTTCAACACGCTGCACCAGCATTTGCGGGATGACGTTAGCATCGACTGCACCGGTATAGCTTGTTGGTGCCATACGGTTGCCGTCAAGCAGGACAAGGTTTCGCTGGATGCCGAATCCGCGCAGGTTTAGATAGTTGCCAGTGAAATTGTCGCTCGGGTTGTTCAAATTTGCGGTGCCGCGCGACAGTGCGAAAACCGGCATCTTGTTGAGGCCATCAGCAATGTTTGATGGGCTGGTTTTCAACAGTTCATCTGTCGGAGCCACCGTGACCGGAGTCGGCAAATTGTCACCATTGGCGGTGATACGCGTGCCAGTGACAACGATATCATTTGAAGATTCTTCATCCCCTGCCGATTCGGTTTGCGCCCATGCGGGCTGCAGCAGGACTGCAAGGCTGATCCCGGTCAATAGCGAAAGCTTGGAAAATTTCATGATGTACCTCCCTTCGGAGCTGTTCTTGTGGACAGCATTTGACGCCCCTATCCGCGCGACGCGCTTGTTCCATACTATGCAATATATTTCACATCAAGGCGATTTATCAGTGCGTGCCACAATTTGCATATGAATCTACGATTGAGCCGCTCGAATTGAACTGCAACTTGGAAATGTAATCAGCCGTCTAAGCGCTCGCGACGTGCTGTCCCTTGGCTTTGTGTGGGGCCAGCATGGCAACCGTCGTGACAAGCGCCAGAATTCCGGTGATGACAAAAGCGGGATCATAAGTGCCAGTCCACTCCCGCGCGAACCCGGCCCCAAATGCTGCCGTTGCGGCTCCCATTTGATGGGCCACTTGCACCCAGCCATACACGACGGGACCTTCCGCGTTGCCGAACTCTTCGTTGGTGATCCGGACGGTAGGGGGCAAGGTCGCAATCCAGTTCAATCCGTAGAAAACGGCGAAAAGGCCAAGGCTGACATTTTCAAAGTTAATGAAGGGCAGAATGATAAGCGAAGCACCACGCACCCCGTAATAACCCGCGAGCAAATAGCGGGAATTATACCGGTCCGTCAGCCAGCCAGATGCGGTTGTTCCAAACAGATCAAACAGCCCCATGGCCGCGAGTAATCCACCTGCTGCGACCGGCGCGATGCCGTGATCGCCGCAATAGGCGATCATATGTGTGCCAATCAGTCCGTTTGTTGTCAGCCCGCAAACGAAGAACGACCCGGAAAGGAGCCAGAAGACTGGCTTGGCGATCGCTCGTTTCAGGACTGAAAGTGCCATCCAGCGTTCATAAGGGCCGCTGTCTGCCATCTCAGCCCGCTGGCTTTCTCCATATATCAAGACACCTTTGTCTTCTGGGCGCTCGGAGACCAACCACATGACAAGGGGAATCAATATTGCCGTTGAGCAAGTGACAAACAAGATAACGGGCCGCCAAAATACGCCCGACGATAACCACGCCAAAACCGGGATGATAATGAGTGACCCTGTGGCTGTGCTCGCCCCCAACAGGCCCATGGCAAGCCCTTTACGCTCCTTAAACCAGCGATTGACGACTGCGGCGCCGAGCACCGAAGCGACAGCTCCTGATCCAACGCCGGAAATCAATCCCCAGGTCAGCTGAAATTGCCAATAGGCAGTCATCCAGAAACTCAAGGCCGAAGAAAGAGTCATCAGCGTCAGGCCAATTAGCATTGTGCGCTTAATACCGATCTGATGCATCAACGCTGCCGCGAACGGTGCCGTTAGACCATAGAGCAAAATGCCAGTCGCCGCACTGAAAGAGATTGCAGAGCGAGTCCAGCCAAACTCTATCGCAAGCGGCAACAACATGACTGATGGCGTCGATCTGACTCCCGCGGAAACCAGCATCGCCAAGAAGGTCACGCTGAGAACAACAAAGGCCGGATGAGCCGCATATTTTCGAGATCGCATTGACAGCCTTCAGCCTGAAAAAGTTTCGCAATGGTGATCTATATCAAATGCATTTTACAATGGGAAATAGAACAACGTTTTTATCTGCGCGACACCGCTCGGATTAGGCCGAAGGCGCGCGCGTGCTTGATGCGGTGGTGGTTGTTTGACGCGGCGCAACTTGGCGGATCGCCGCCTTGAACTGAGATTGCTCCTGCCGCGTGAGTGCCAGTTTTGACGTTGCCTGCGTCTCTGCCGAGCGAAACGCTGCTTCAATCACCGCCATGACGGCGAGCGCTTCAACCGGCGCTACGGGGTTCGGTCCTCCCTGAGAGATCGCATCAGCCACATTGTTATAATAGTGACGCTGATCCGCCGGCGACGCGGCGATGTTCTGGACTATGCCGGACCCATCATGGAGCATAAGCGCATCGGGGTCATCGCCCCAGCCCGATGCTCCGGGCGTCATCCCCGCGAGCAACTGCGGTTCCTGACGGTCGCTCTGCTTTTTGACAATACTGCCGTGCGTACCGTGGGCGCTGAAGCGGTGAGTTCCGCCTGCAACCAGCATCCCTGCCTGCAAGATAACCCGCCGGTCGCCATAGCTCAGGATGACATGCGCCCAATCATCGGCCTGTGCGCCTGCGCGCTGACGTGCAAAGTCTGCCAAGACCCGGTCGGGCAGTCCGAAAAGGCACAGGGCCTGATCCACCAGATGCGGGCCGAGATCGAACCATAGCCCACCGCCGGGTCCGTCTCGTTCCCGCCAGCGATCCCGCACCTGCGGACGGAAGCGGTCAAAATGCGATTCAAAATGCGTCACGTCGCCGATCAGTCCATCTGCAATGGCCTGCTTGACCGTCAGAAAATCGCTGTCCCACCGCCGGTTGTGGAAAACGGACAGGAACCGGTCGTGCCGCTCTGCTGCTGCAACCACCTGCCGTGCCTCTGCGAGGTTAAGCGCGAAGGGCTTGTCGACCACAACATGCTTGCCAGCCTGAAGCGCTGCGAGTGCCAGCGGGGCGTGGGTGTCGTTGGGCGTTGCGATGACGACCAGATCAATGTCGGGGTTGACGATCATTGCCTCAGCGTCGGAAAAGACAGGCATATCGGGCAGGTCGGCACGGACCTTAGCTGCGCCACTCGATGCCACCCCGGCCAGCGTCAAACCAGCCGAGGCGTTGATGAGGGGCGCATGAAAAGTCTTTCCGGCATAGCCATAGCCGATCAGGCCAGCGCGAACTTGAGGGAGGGAAGCCGAAGTGTTCATCAGTTCAGATAGCGCTCAGCAGGCGCTTGGTGAACGCCGCGATGACGCGGTGTGCATATAAAGCTTGATGCCTTGCTGGGCTCTCCGCTGCGAAAGACTGGAAAGGCGGGGTAGGCGCATACCGGACGTTCAATCGCAGGCAGACCAGGCAAGGGCGCACGGCGCGCAATGATCCGGGTCGGTGCCTTGCCACTGGCCGCGCAGTGGCGGGCACAGAATATGGCCCAACCAGTCCAATCAAGGCCGATATTGCTGACTGACAGACTGAACGCATCGTCAACATCATTTCAGATGTCCGCATCCAAATCGGTCCCGCGCGTTTCCGGGCTCAGCAGCAGCGCAACAAGCGACACAATGACCAGAGTGACGCAGAGGGCTGTCAGGCCCAGCGTGCTTCCACCCGACTTTTCGGCGATCCATGCGGCCACAAACGGCGTCGGACCAGCAAAGA
The DNA here is from genome assembly GCA_937870585.1 of uncultured Sphingomonadales bacterium. Lineage (GTDB taxonomy): Bacteria > Pseudomonadota > Alphaproteobacteria > Sphingomonadales > Sphingomonadaceae > Aquisediminimonas. The sequence continues at coordinate 3,955 of CALMZE010000174.1, forward strand.
TCAGGTTCGCTCCGGTGTAAGACAGGGCAGATCCCGTGTAACGCACTGACGTTGGGAATTGTTCAGCGAAATAGGCTGGCAAAATGCCGCTTTGCGCCTGGATGGAGCCTCCAAACGTCGCCATCGCCAAAATGATCAGCGCGATATTCCCGGTGGCGATCAGGTCAAAATAGAAGATGCTGATAACCAGCATGATCAGCGACGTGGCGAGCAGGGGCGGCTTGCGCCCGAACCGATCGCTCGCTGCGCCGCCCAGCACGGTGGTCAGGATCGACACCGTGTTCGCGACCATGATGCATCCGAAGATTGTGTCACGCGTCAAGTCCGTCTGCGCTTCGAGGAAGCTGATCGAATAGATGTTCACGATCCAGAAGCAGGAGGCCGGCGTCGCCCAGAACAGGATTAGCCGGATGATCGTGCGGACATGATCCTTCAGGCCGTGCTTGGGGGCGTCGGGCAGGGTGGTTGCGCTTGCGAGCGCTTCCTTCTTCTCCATCATGGCTTCAAAGGCCGGGGTTTCCCCGACATTGTAGCGCAGATAGGCTCCGACCACGATCAAGGCGATGCTGAGCAGGAAGGGAATCCGCCAGCCGAAATCCTCAAATTGCTGATCGCTCATCAAGGCAGCAATGGCAAACAACATGCCATTGGCGAAGACCTGGCTGACCGGGGCGGCGACATTGATGAAGGATCCAAACAGGCCGCGTTTTTCAGGGGGCGAATGTTCCATCGTGAATAATTGCGCCCCGGTAGCCTCTCCACCCAAGGCAAAACCCTGCATGAAGCGCAGCAGCACAATCAAAAGCGGCGCCCAAAAGCCGATGACCCCGTAAGGCGGCATCAGTCCAATCAACAGCGAGGAGATGCCCATCAGCATGAACGTCGCCAGCAGCACTTTCTTGCGTCCTATCCGGTCTCCCAGTAGGCCAAAAATGATACCGCCCGCAGGACGTGCGAAAAAGCCGACACCAAAAGTTGCGAACGAAGCGAGGATCGCACTCGATGGATCAAGCGTGGGGAAAAAGAGCTTCGGGAAGACTGTAGCCGAAACGGCACCATAGGCGGTGAAATCCACCCATTCGAGCGCGGACCCAAGCGAACTGCCGACAATGGCCTTTCGTGCCTCGCCCTTGTGATGATCGGCTTCCCCGGTTGCTGACACGCGCGCAAGATTGCTCAACGATTGATCGCCTCTCTTTGCAGTTCCGTCATGGGCTATCCCGTGTCCGATTGCTTGACGCGTGGGTGAAGAGGGAAACAGCTGCAATCTAATCGGGCTTGTTATGATTTATAAGCAATGTCAAACAATCGCATATAAATTTCAAGGCGTGCCGACGGAGAGAGAGGTTATGTCAGTCGAGCGAGTTGTGATGCCCAGCCTGTTGCCCATTCACCAGCCACATCTTCAGCAAACGTGCCGCTAGATGCGTCATGGCGCTCAACGTCCACCACACGCCGCGCGCCACACTTGCCTAACATTGCGTCCCAGCGATCTCCTGCGGCGCAGAAGGTGTCAGAGTAAGTTCGGTCTCCTAGGGCAAAGATCGCATATTCCTTGCCCGACAAATCGGCGCCAGTCTCCAGTGAACCGAATAGGCTTTGGCCGTTGTCAGGGATCTCGCCATGGCCATAAGTGGATGAAACGAGGACAATTAAGTCATATGGTTCCAATGCCGTAGCATCCAGATTATCCATCACCTGCCGTACGCAGCTGTGGCCGGCGGAGGCCATCGCGGCCTCAATCTCTTCGCCGCAGATGTCGGCAAGTCCGGTCATGGTTGCGACAAAGATGCCGATCTTTTGATTTGCGCTCGACATTCTACCCCTCATAGGAAATATGAATCAGTTATGAGCCGACTATGCAATATAAGGCATCTTTGCAAGTGAGTGACATTCTCGACATTGAAACTACATCGGCGGCAAGCGAAGAAATCGCACGAAGAATTCGGTCTGCGCGCGCACGTGCCGGGCTGACCCGCAAGCAGCTTGCAGCGGCCTCTTCGGCATCGGAGCGCTATCTTGCCAAGCTTGAAGCTGGCACCGGTAACCCCTCGGTCGAAATGCTCGTTGCGATTTCAGATGCTCTCAACATTGCCATGGCCGATCTGCTGCCGATGGGAGGCGAGCGGGATGCGAAAGTGAATCAGGCAGCGGCGATGCTCCGCCGTCTCGCGCCAGATCGCCTGCATGAAGCGCTGGCCTTCTTCAATCAAATCGGCGCACTTTCGGGAGAAAAGGCACGTCGAATAGGCCTGGTCGGATTGCGTGGCGCAGGCAAAACCTCGCTTGGGTTTGCTCTTGCAGAGCGGTTGCATGTCCCCTTCATTGAAATATCAAAGCAAGTGGAACGGCGCTATGGCGGATCAATTGCCGTGCTTCTGGACATAAACGGCCCGGCCGCGCTCCGGCGGTATGAGGCAGATGTACTGGAGCAAGTTGTGGCCGAGAACGAGGCCGCAGTCATTACCGCGCCAGGCGCGATTGTGTCTGAAACGGCCTTGTATGACCGGTTATTGCAATCCCATTGGACAGTTTGGCTGGAAGCCACTCCAGAAGACCATATGCAACGCGTCGTTGCACAAGGTGACCTCCGACCGATGTCTGGAAATCGAGCTGCGATGGACGATTTGCGCAGCATTCTTGCCGCGCGCGAATCGGAATATGTCCGGGCAGACGCGCGATTGAATACGTCCGCCCAAGGGTTCGATGCGACTTTAAGTGCATTGGAGGATCTCGTTGATCGGATGATATGAACTATAGTGCTTGTTTGGTTGTCGCGCACGCGCTACCAAGCTCTCAATATCAGAATATTGAGGAGCGAATCGATGGCGACGCAGATCGTCTCGGCTGAGGTAGAGGCCGCACCATTTTACACTTATGATCAGGATGGCGCGTCCTATCAGCATTGGTCGGTCGCGATTGAAGGCCGCGTCGCTACAGTCACGATGAATGTCGATCCGGATGGTGGGATCAATCCCGGCTATAAGCTCAAGCTCAACAGCTACGATCTTGGTGTTGACATGGAATTGCACGACATTGTCCAGCGCCTCCGCTTTGAACATCCGCAAGTCGGGTGCGTCGTGCTCACGTCCGGGCAGGAGCGCATTTTTTGTTCAGGCGCGAACATCTACATGCTCGGCACGTCCAGCCACGCCTGGAAGGTGAATTTCTGCAAGTTCACCAACGAGACACGCAACGGATTTGAGGACAGTTCCCAAAATGGCAGCCTGAAATTTCTGGCGGCAGTCAATGGCACCTGCGCGGGCGGCGGTTATGAAGTCGCCCTGGCGTGTGACGAAATCCTGTTGATCGATGACCGCTCTTCTGCGGTATCGCTCCCGGAAGTGCCTCTGCTGGCTGTGCTGCCCGGGACAGGCGGGCTGACCCGTGTCGTGGACAAACGCAAAGTCCGCAAGGATCTGGCTGACGTGTTCTGCACCTCTGAAGAGGGTGTGCGCGGGCGCCGGGCAAAGCAATGGGGGCTAGTCGATGACATCGTGTCGGGCAGCCGTTGGAACGAGACTATCAAGGGCCGGGCCGAAGCGCTGGCTGATCAGTCCGCACGGCCTTTGCAGGGCGAGGGCGTCAAGCTTGTTCCGCTCAATCGTCGTATCCATAAGGATGGCTATGACTATGATCATGTTAAAGTATTGTTCGACTGGGACCGCCACTTTGCGACAATCACTGTTGCGGCGCCGACGGAACAACCACCTGCCGATGGCGATGCGATGCGCGCTCAAGGTTGCGCATTCTGGCCGCTGGCGATGGCGCGCGAACTGGATGACGCAATTCTTTTGCTGCGCACCAATGAGTCAGAGCTTGGCCTCTGGGTGCTCGAATCAACGGGCGAGGGGGCCAATGTGCTCGCCTATGATGCGGCAATGGCTGCCAACAAGGATCACTGGTTCGTTGCGGAAGTGACCGGAATGCTGCGCCGCACGCTATCGCGGCTCGATGTGTCTTCGCGCTCCATGTATGCGGTGATACGCACTGGCTCTGCCTTTGCAGGAACGCTTGCGGAAATCATGCTGGCAGCAGACCGTCAATATATGCTCGAAATGCTCTCGGATCCAGCGGCTGGACCCAAGATCATGCTGGGTGAGGCGAATTTCGGGCTGTACCCTATGTGCAATGGTCTATCGCGTCTGGGGTCGCGCTTCCTCGGCGCGCCGGAGCGGCTAGAAGAACTGCGCGCACTGACAGGATCTCCGATCCCCTCTGGTGAAGCCAACGATCTGGGCCTCGTGACATTCGCGCCTGACGACATCGACTGGGAGGATGAAGTTCGCCTCGCCATCGATGAGCGCACGGGGCTGTCGCCTGACGCCTGCACCGGCATGGAAGCGAGCCTGCGTTTTGCAGGTCCGGAAACGGTGGCATCGAAAGTGTTTGGAAGGCTTTCGGCCTGGCAGAACTGGATTTTCATCCGCCCCAATGCGGTCGGCGAGGGCGGGGCGCTCAAATTGTTCGGCACCGGCCGCCGCGCCGCTTTCGACAAAAAGCGCGTTTAAGGAGAGACGAAGATGGCTATCGACTATCAGACCAAGATCCCGAACAATGTCGATCTCTCGACCGATCGCGGATTGCAGCGCGCACTCGAACATTGGCAGCCTGCCTTTCTCGACTGGTGGAAGGAACTTGGCCCAACAAACTATCAGGGCCATGAAATCTATCTCCGCACGGCGACCTCGGTCGATGCCAAGGGGTGGGCGACCTTTGGCCACGTGAAGATGCCGGACTATCGCTGGGGCATCTTCCTTGCTGATCGGCAGCAGGATCGGACCATCGGTTTTGGCGATCATCAAGGCAAGCCCGCCTGGCAGCAGGTGCCCGGCGAATATCGCGCGGCGTTGCGCCGCCTGATTGTCACGCAAGGCGATACCGAGCCGGCATCGGTAGAACAGCAGCGCCTGCTCGCGCTGACCGCGCCTTCGCTTTATGACATGCGCAACCTGTTTCAGGTCAATGTCGAGGAAGGGCGTCATCTCTGGGCGATGGTTTATCTGCTCCATGCTTATTTCGGCCGCGATGGGCGCGAAGAGGCGGAGGAAATGTTGTTCCGTCATTCGGGTGATCCAGATCATCCCCGCATCCTCGGCACATTCAATGAACCGATTGATGACTGGCTTAGCTTTTACATGTTCACTTATTTCACTGACCGGGACGGCAAATATCAGCTGAAATCGCTGGCCGAGAGTGGGTTCGATCCGCTTGCGCGGACCTGTTCCTTTATGCTGACCGAAGAAGCGCACCACATGTTCGTGGGCGAAACCGGCATCACCCGTATCGTCAAGCGCACACTGGACGAGATGACCAAATTGGGCACTGATGATCCCGAAACCCTGCGCAAGGCAGGCGTGATCGATCTGCCGCTGCTCCAGCGCTACATCAACTTCTGGTATTCATCGGCGCTTGATCTCTTCGGGTCTGAAATCAGCTCCAACGCCGCAACCTATTTCGCGAACGGCCTAAAGGGGCGTCCCGATGAGGGCACATATGAAGATCATGATTGCATAGCAACATTCGAACAGGTTGAATCGCCGGAAGGTTTGCTGGACGTCGCTACGCGCAATGCGATGAACCTCATCACCCGCAATGCCTATGTCCGTGATTGTGCCATCGGCCTTACACGCTGGAACCGTCTCATCGCCAAGGCCGGTTTTGCCTTTGAACTTAAATTGCCAAATGAACGTTTCAATCGGAATGTTGGCCTTTGGGCAGGCCAGGCAGTCGACATCGACGGTCAACCAGTCAGCCGCGATGTCGTGCTTGCTGCACTGCCGAGCGATGGGGATCGCATTTATGTCAAATCGCTCATGATTGGCGTGACCGAGCCGGGCAAATGCGCAAACTGGACCTCGGCTCCGGACCGGGGCATCAACAACCATAGCTTTGATTTCGAATACGTTCGGGCGGCCTAGGCTGCCCATTTGGGTAGCCTCCGGCACGGATCGGGGGCGCCCGGGAGGGGATCAGGATGAACACACAAGCGGCGCGGCGCATCGCGGACTTGCCTGACGATTTCAATGCGGCCTTCGACCTGCTGGCAGCCAATGTCGCGGACCAGCCGGACAAGGTCGCCATCATCGACGCGCGCGGCACCTGCACCTATGGCGCCTTGATGGACCGCGTTCAGCGCATGGCGGATGCGTTCCTGCGGCTGGGCATTAGGCGGGATCAGCGTGTGCTGCTCAGCCTTCTTGATACGCGCGATTTCCCGACAGTGTTTCTGGGCGCGATCTGGGCCGGAATTATCCCGGTTCCGCTCAACACGCTGCTCACGTCTGAGGATTATCAATGGGTCCTCCATAACAGCGGTGCTGTGGCTGTGTTCGCGACGGGGGATCTCGCGGGCAAATGGGAGACGATTGCTGCCGGGGAGCCGCATGTTCAGTTCATCTCCAGCGAAGGCGGGCCCTGGGCCGATCTTGAGACGATGCTGGCTGAAGCAACCCCGCAAGCGACTCCCGCTTCCACCCACCGGGATGACGTTGCCTTCTGGCTTTACACATCGGGCTCCACCGGGCGCCCCAAAGGCGCCATGCACATCCATGGCTCCGTTCGGCTGGCGGCCAATCTCTATGGCGCCGGTGTGGCCGGTTTTGCCAGGAACGATGTCGTTCTCTCGGTTGCCAAACAGTTTTTCGCTTACGGTCTGGGGGGGGGGCTGATCTTTCCCTACGCGGCCGGGGCCACCGTTGTGCTGTTCCGGGAGCGCGCCACGCCGGGAGACATCAGCGCCCAACTGGTGCAGCATCAGGTCAGCGTGCTTGTCGGCGTGCCGACGTTCTTTGCGGGCTGGCTGGCTCATCCATCCTGCCCAAGCAAGACCGAACTGCCAAGCTTGCGACTGGCGACGAGCGCTGGCGAGGCCATGCCGGCACATCTGGGAACAGCCTTTGGCGACCGCTTTGGCGCCGAAATCCTTGATGGCCTTGGTTCAACCGAAATGCTGCACATCTTTGTTTCGCAGCGCCCGGGCGACGTCCGCTACGGCTGCACCGGCCGGGTTGTTGACGGGTATCGGGTTCGGGTCGTTGACGATTTGGGCCAAGAGGCCGCGCCTGGCGAAATGGGCAACCTTCAGGTCTGCGGCCCGACGACGGCGATCGGCTACTGGCGCAACCGCGAAAAATCCGTTCAGACGTTCCGCGGCGAATGGACGGTGACCGGTGACAATTACGTCATCGACGCAGACGGCTGGCTCACTTATTCGGGCCGCGCAGACGACATGTTGAAGGTCGGTGGCATATATGTCTCCCCCATTGAAGTTGAAGAGGCGCTCGCAAGCCACCCCGATGTGCTCGAAGCGGCCGTTGTGGGCGAGGCCGATGCCGAAGGGTTGATCAAGCCGCGCGCCTATATCGTTCTGCATGATGGCGTCTCGGCTTCGGACGATTTGCGGGATGCGCTCAAGGCGCACGTCAAAAGCCAACTGGCGCCCTATAAATATCCGCGGTGGATCGATTTTGTCGCCGAACTGCCCAAGACAGCCACCGGCAAGATCCAGCGCTTCCGCCTTCGCAGCGGCTAGGGCCTGTTGCGGTGACCATGCTCGAAACACGACAATGGGGGCAGACCGGTAACGTTCCGATCCTTCTGCTTCACGAAGGCCTGGGTTCAGTCAGCATGTGGCGCGATTTCCCCGCGAAGCTTGCTGATCAGACCGCGAGGAAGGTGATTGCCTATTCCCGCCAGGGTTATGGCGCGTCCGGCGCCTTTGAGGATGCTTACGCCCTTGATTTCATGCACCGGGAAGCGGACGCCACTGTCCGCCTGATGGACGATGTTGGTCTCGCTCGGGCTCATGTGTTCGGCCACAGCGACGGAGCCCCCATCGCCCTTCTGATCGCAGCGCGTTATCCCGGGCGAGTGGCGTCGCTTGTCCTCGAAGCGCCACATGTGTTCGTCGAGTCCATGTGCCTGTCCGCAATCCGGGGCCTCGCGCCTCACGCCGAAACGCTCGTCGAACGGCTCGCCCGGCATCACCGCGATGCCGCAAGCGTGTTCCGGCAATGGTTTGCGATCTGGACCGACCCGCGCGTTCCGGAATGGTCGATTGAAGCCGATATTGCCACTGTGCGATGCCCGACCCTGATCGTGCAGGGAGAGCGCGGCGAATACGGGACGTTTGAGCAGGTGGAGCGGACATGCGCCTTGCTGCCTCAGGCGCTCCAGCTGCGGTTGCCGGACTGCGGCCATAGCCCGCACCGCGATTGCGAACAGCAGGTCCTGCAGGCGTGCAAGGAATTCTACGGAGGGTTTTGCGATGAAAGGCACGTTTGACGTCCTGATCGTTGGGGCAGGCCATGGCGGAGCACAGACGGCAATCGCCTTGCGGGGAGCCGGTTTTCAAGGGTCGATCGGCATCATCGGGGATGAGCCCGAACTGCCTTATGAGCGGCCGCCCTTGTCCAAGGAGTATTTCGCCGCCGAAAAGCCCTTTGATCGCCTGCTGATCCGCCCAGCCTCCTACTGGGAAGAGAAGAGCGTCTCGTTCGTTCTTGGCCAACGTGTCGCGCGCGTGATGCCGGACGCACATCGCGTATCGCTGGGGGACGGCACCGTATATGAATATGGTCAGCTCGTCTGGGCAACGGGCGGCGATCCACGCAAACTCGCCTGCCCGGGTTCAGGCCTTGCCGGGGTGCACGCCGTGCGCAAACGTGCGGACATCGATGCTATTATTTCCGAACTCAACCGGGTGCAGCGCGTTGTCATCATTGGTGGAGGTTATATCGGCCTCGAAGCGGCGGCGGTGCTCACCAAGCTGAACTATGAAGTGACCGTGCTGGAGGCCTTGCCGCGAATCCTTGCGCGCGTCGCGGGAGCCGATATCGCCGACTTTTTCGAAGCCGCGCATAGTGCGCATGGCGTTGGATTTCGCAAGAGCGCTAGCGTGGTAGCATTGCAGGGGGAACAATGGGTTACAGGCGTCGAGCTGTCTTGTGGCGAAGTCTTGCCCGCCGAACTGGTGATTGTCGGCATTGGCATTGTGCCCTGCGTCGCAGCGCTCGTCGCTGCTGGAGCCGCCGGAGACAATGGTGTCAAGGTGGATGGGCAATGCCGAACAAGTCTGGCAGACATTTATGCAATAGGCGACTGTGCGGCGCATGAAAACCGTTTCGAAGACGGATCCCCGATCCGCCTGGAATCGGTCCAGAACGCCAACGACATGGCCAATATTGTCGCAAAAACCATCTGCGGTCAGGATGTAAATTACGCGGCAACGCCGTGGTTCTGGTCCAACCAATATGATCTTAAGCTTCAAACCGTCGGACTTTCAATCGGGCACGATCAGGCGGTCGTGCGGGGTAACCCTGCGGACAACGCTTTCTCGGTTGTTTACCTCAAAGGCGGAAAGGTGATCGCTCTCGATTGCGTCAATTCCGTGCGTGACTATTCTCATGGGCGCCGGTTGGTCGAGCTGTATGCAGCCGTTGCCACTGATGATCTCGCGGACATCAGCCGACCGCTGAAGGACTGGATCGGCACGATACGGTCTGAGTGACGGCAAGTTACCGGCTCCGTGTCGATTGTCCTGGCGTAGGGGGAGACTGCGGTGGATAGCTACAGTCAGGCTGATATCTTCGAACAGATTGCTTGGCGCATGCGGAAGGATGTTGTTGGGCAGAAGATGGATTAGGCTGGACGATTGAAAAGTTGGAATACGCGAGCGACCGATTGCAACGCCCGATTGCAACGGAGGTGCGGGAGCTGACGTTCGATAAATTGATTCGTCAATAACCTGCCCAAGGTTTGAACTCGACCTACGGTGCGAAAAATTTGAAGCATTGGCTGTTCACGTGCACCTGTTACCTAGGGTGTTACCTACGCAAAAGCGACAAATCGTCGGCGCACTATTTCAGTGACGCAATAGATTGAAAAATAAGGGAATTTTGGTGGACGCACTAGGGCTCGAACCTAGGACCCGCTGATTAAGAGTCAGCTGCTCTACCAACTGAGCTATGCGTCCACACCAGCCGCTTCCGACTGAAGAGCCGCGCGGTTAGCACCCGATTTTCGGGCTGGCAAGGGGGAATATCAGAAATATGCACGAGCGCGTTCGTGGCGGTCGATGGACATTAGCACGCCGAGGCACAGCATCACGGTCAACATCGCGGTCCCGCCATGCGAAACGAGGGGGAGGGGGATGCCGACCACTGGGGCGAGGCCCATCACCATCAACAGGTTGATCATCACATAATAGAAGATCGTCATGGTCAGCCCGGCCGCAGTCAGACGCGCAAAGCGGGTTCTGGCGCGTTCAGCCACGCCGAATCCCCAGCGACCGACCAGCAGGAACATCGCAATGATAAAGGCACCGCCCAGCAGACCCCATTCTTCGGACATGGTGGCAAAGACGAAATCGGTGTGGCCTTCGGGCAGATAATCAAGATGGCTTTGCGTGCCGTTGAGAAAGCCTTTGCCGAACAGTCCACCTGATCCAATGGCGATTTTGGATTGGGTGATGTGATAGCCTGCCCCGAGCGGATCGCTTTCCGGATCGAGAAAGATCGTGACACGCTTTTGCTGATAGCCGTGCAGCGCATAGGTGTAGACGATCGGAATCGCAGCGGCGAGCAGCCCGCCTGAAACCACGAACAGGCGCAGCGGAAGGCCCGCGAGAAACATCACGGTCAAGCCTCCAGCGGTGATCATCAGCGCGGTGCCCAGATCGGGCTGGAGAATGACCAGAGCAGCAGGCAGGCCGATCAGAATGGCGGCAGGCCAGATCGCATTCCAGCGCCGGATTTCGCCTGCTGGCAGAATGTCATAGAAGCGCGCGACGGCAAGAATGATGGCGAGCTTCATCAATTCCGAGGGTTGCAAACGGATGATGCCCAGATCAAGCCATCTTTGGCTGCCCCCCGAAATTGCGCCCAGCAGCTCGACACCCAGCAGCATCAGCAGGATGACAGCATAAGCGGGAAGCGCAAATTCCTTCCAGATGTCCAGCGGGACACGCGAAATCAGAATGGCCATGACAAGGAAGATGCAGAAGCGTGAGGCGTGGCTGGCTGCCCATGGCGAAAAACTTCCCCCGGCAGCCGAATAGAGCACCACCGTTCCAAAGGCCCCAAGCGCCATGATGGGCAGCAGCAGCTTCCAGGGCAGTTCTGCAACGGGCCGGGGAACGAGCGTGTTCATGGCAGAGACACCTCCGGCGGAGGCGCTACACCAGCGGCAGGCGCTGCCGGCGCACCGGCAGTTGAGGTCGCTGTTGGCGACGTGGATGAAGTTGAGGGTGCAGGGCGCGGCGGAGCGGAGGTGGCTGGTGTATCCGAATCGGCGGCTTCTGCGTCAACTGCGGCCTCTCGCGGGGCGGGAGCGGCCTGCTTTTCGGACTTCTCCTCGTCAGCCTTCTGCTTTTCGAGCTCCGAATCCTCCACGCTGCCTTCTGCGGCGGCGGCGGCGGCTTCGGGATCATGGATGCTGTTCCAGGCATTGATCTTTTTCTGAAGGCGCGCAGCGGGATCACCGCCCCAGCCCGCTTCGAGCGCTTGCAAGCGCTGCATCGCTTTGTCGGGCTCGAACAGATAGGTCATCATGTCTTTGGCAACAGGTGCTGCTGCGCGCGCGCCGCCCATGCCATGTTCGATCACGACAGCGCCAGCATAGAGCGGGGCATCAGCCGGCGCGAAGAAGACGAACAGGCCGTGATCGCGATATTTGCGCGCACTGGCCCTCGCCTTGCCTTTGGTTGGCAGGCCACGCACCTGCGCCGTGCCCGTCTTGCCCGCCATGCGCACGCCCGGCACATCAAGCCGTGAACGCACCGCTGTGCCCGAGCCATTGACCACAAGATCCATGCCACGCCGCACGACATCCAGTTGTTCAGGAGAAAAGGGCAGGGGCTTGCCCGGCTTCTCTCTACCCTTGATCAAAGAAGGTTCGAGTGAGCGGCCTGAAGCGATACGGGCCGCCAACACCGCCAACTGGAGCGGGGTCGTCAACACATAGCCTTGGCCGATCGTGGCGTTGAGTGAATCGAACGAGCCCCAATCCCGATCAAACTTCTTCTTGAGCCACTGGCTGTCTGGCACGGTGCCATAATATTGCGAGGGCATCGGTAGATCATATTGCTGACCCAAGCCCAGCATCTTGGCCACGGGGGCGATCTTGTCATAGCCCACGCGATGGCCCATCGCATAGAAATAGGTATTGCAGCTCTTCATGATGGCATGTTCCATCTTCATCGCGCCATGATGGCCGAGGCAGCGGAAGCGCCGTGAACCCAGAGTATAGCCACCATTGCAATAGATGGTCTCGTCCGGCGAAATGCCGAGTGAGAGCAAGGCGAGCGCGGCAGCGGGCTTGACGGTGGAGCCCGGCGGATAGAGACCTTGCATCGCCTTGTTGAGCAGGGGCTTAAATTCATCCTCCTGCATCATCTTCCATTCCTGCCGCCCGATCCCATCCGAAAAGCCATTGGGATCGAAACTGGGCATGGACGAGAGCGCCAATATGCCGCCCGTCTTGCAATCAATCACGACCGCCGCGCCGGATTCAATGCCGATGCGGCGACTGGTATAGGCCTGAAGCCCGGCATCGATGGTGAGATGCACGGTACGGCCTGGCACATCGGGGCGCGTGGCGAGTTCACGCACCAGCTTGCCGCGCGCGGTCACTTCGGTCCGCTTGGCCCCCGGCTGACCGCGCAAGTTGGTTTCAAGTGTCTTTTCCAGCCCCTCCTTGCCGATTTTGAAGCCGGGCATGATCAGCAAGGGGTCTTTGCTCTTTTCGTAATCGCGCGCGGATGCTGAACCGACATGGCCAACCAGATGCCCAACGGACGGTCCATCAGGGTATGCGCGCGTGTAAAACTCGCTGGGGGCGACGCCCTGCAATTCGCTGGCCCGGACGCTGACAGCGGCAAAAGTGTCCCAATCGACATTTTCGCCCACCTGTACCGGCTGGAAGCCAGACGCCTTTTTGATGTCTGCCTTGATACGGACGATTTCCGTATCGGGCAGGCGCATGAGCTGTTGCAGCTTGGCAAGGACGACCTCAGGCTCCTTGAGCTGGTCAGGAATGATGTCCACCCGGAACGCTGTGCGATTGAGCGCCAGCGGCAGCCCCTTGCGATCCACGATCCATCCTCGGCGGGGCAGTTGCAGCGTCAGGTTGACGCGATTGCTTTCAGCCAGAAGAGTGTATTTTTCATTCTGGGCAATGGCGAGCCACGCCATGCGACCGGCCAAAAGGGTGCCGATGGCTGCCTGAAACCCACCCAGAAACAGCGCCCGCCGGGTAAAGGTGAACGCCTGCTGTGCTTCTGTGACGATTTTTCCGCCGCTTAGATCCATCAGAAGCGCCACTTGTCGAGAGCAGCACAGAGGCGCGAGGTGAGTGGGAATAGGCAGATTGTCATGAGAATCTGGGGTAGCACATAAAGGAACGGCGTATCGCCACCCGTAAGGTTCGCGACGACCAGTCCGCCGGTCAGAACCAGAGTGATCATGGCCGCAGCCAGCACCCATTCCTGCCAGAAATCGCGCCAGACAAAGCGCTTGTCCGTCGCGTCCATGATCAGGAAGGCGATCGTCCACAGCATCATGGCCGATCCTATAGGCTGGCCTGAAAACAAATCGTCGAACGCACCCAGAAACAGCGGCATCCAGACCGGCCACAAGTCCCGGTGCAGCGACCGCCATGACAGCATGAAGAGCAGACCGAGCGGCGGCAAAATGGCGGTCGTGGCAATGATTGGAAACATCGTGAGCAAAGAGCCCGCCATCACCAGCCCAATGGGGATACCCTGCCGCCGCAGCAGTGAAGGCTCTTGCCCGATGCGGGGCTGGGCCACGCGCGCCATCACTCGTCCTCGCGGGGCAGGGCGTCCGGCACAGGCGGCAAGGGCGCGATGAATTCAGGCACGACAATCGCAAAATCAAACCGGTCAGGTGCGGCGGCAGGGGCCGCAAAAGTGCCCTGCCGATTCTTGGCAATCACATAGGCCACGGGCACACCGGGACGATAGACGCCGCCTGCGCCCGATGTAACGAACACATCCTTGACGTTGAACGGCGCGGCCCCGGCGGCGCGCGCGTTGATCAGCAGCCTGCCATCGCCAATGCCGACTGCGAGTGCGGGCATCCCGTCTGTCACGCGCTGCACGGGGATGCGAATGCCGCCATCGATGATCATCTGCACGCGGGATGAGGTGCGCCCCGTCTGGATCACGCGGCCAATCAGCCCGCTCGGCGCAATCACGGTCTGGCCGGGCTGCACGCCATCGACACTGCCCGCGCCAAGCAGCGCATAGCGTCGGCTGCTCGATCCGGTGGAGGCGACGAGCCGCGCCTTGGCAATCACATTGTCCTGTCGCTCGATCAGCGGCAGCATCCGCTTCAACCGCTCAAGCTCGCGCGCATCGGCCGCACCCTTGGTGAGTGCAGCGCGCGCGGCCTTCAATTCGGCAGCCATCGCCTTGTTCTTCGAGGCGGCGTCAAAATAGGCCGCCACTTCTTCTTCCCCGCCATCCAGCCATGCCTGCCCGAACCGCAATGTGCGAGAAACGGGCGCGAACATGTCTGTAAAGAAGGACTGAATTGCGGAATGGCCCTCCGGATCAAATCGCGCAGACAGCACAAGAAGTGCCGAAACGATGATCCCCGCCACCGCCGCGACATAGCCCGTAAAGAGGCCCAATTGCGCCCGGCGGGAAAATCCGGGGCGCCGGGATGAGGACGGCCCCATGCCTGCGCTGCTCCGATCAGGCCGAGATCAGCACGCCACGATACATCGGGTCTTCCAGCGCCCGACCTGTGCCCAAGGCCACGCAGGTCAGCGGGTCTTCGGCGACGGTAACAGGCAGTCCGGTTTCATCGCGCAGCACTTCATCAAGCGCACCCAGCAGAGCGCCACCGCCGGTCAGGACGATGCCTTGCTCAACAATGTCAGCCGCCAGTTCGGGGGCCGTGTTTTCAAGCGCAATGCGCACGCCTTCCACAATCGTGCCGACCGGTTCGGCCAGCGCTTCAGCGAGCTGGCCCTGATTGATCGTGATTTCCTTCGGCACGCCATTCACAAGGTCGCGGCCCTTGATGACGATGGTTTCGCCAATGCCATCCGCAGGCGCGCGCGCCACGCCGACTTCCTGCTTGATGCGTTCCGCCGTCGCTTCACCAATCAGCAGATTGTGATTGCGGCGCACATAGGAGACGATGGCTTCATCCATCTTGTCGCCGCCGACGCGGACGGACGTGGTATAAGCCAGACCGCGCAGTGAGAGCACCGCGACTTCGGTCGTGCCGCCACCAATATCAACGACCATGGAGCCGACCGGTTCAGTGACCGGCATGTCGGCCCCGATCGCAGCGGCCATTGGTTCAAGAATGAGATGCACCTGGCTGGCACCCGCGTTCGACGCGGCGTCACGGATCGCGCGGCGTTCAACCGAGGTTGAGCCGGACGGCACGCAGATCACGATTTCAGGAAAGCTCGGGAAGCGGCTCTGGCCATGCACTTTCTTGATGAAGTGCTTGATCATGATTTCTGCGACTTCAATATCGGCAATCACGCCGTCGCGCAGCGGGCGGATGGCTTCAATGCTGTCGGGCGTCTTGCCCATCATCATTTTGGCGTCCGAGCCCACGGCCTTGGGGCGGCGAATGCCGTTGATCGTTTCAATCGCCACCACCGACGGCTCATTCAAAACAATGCCGCGCCCACGCACATATACGATGGTGTTGGCGGTGCCGAGATCGATGGCCATATCCTGCGACATGAACTTGAAAAAACGCGAAAAAAACATGGGCTCCTCGATCCTGGCAGACGGTTGGTTTGAACGACCCGCTGGATAGCAGAATCGGCTGCGAAAATCGCGCTGATTCCATGGTTAAACCATCTCGCGGAAGACCGCCCGTTGGTCTAGGGAAAGCCCCATGTCAATACGCCTCCTGCCAGATGCCCTGATAAACCGGATCGCCGCTGGCGAAGTGGTCGAAAGGCCCGCCAGCGCGCTGAAAGAAGTGGTGGAAAACGCGCTCGACGCAGGGGCAACGCAGATCGATATCCGGCTGGCGCGTGGCGGCGTGGATCGCATCGATGTGGCAGACAATGGAACGGGAATTGCGCGCTCTGAATTGCCGCTCGCCTTCGAACGGCACGCCACGTCCAAATTACAGGATGATGCGATTGAGCAGGTGATGACGCTCGGCTTTCGCGGAGAGGCCGTGCCTAGCATTGCCAGCGTATCGCGCATGACGCTGGAATCGCGTCCGGCAGGCGTTGATGGCTGGCATCGCACGGTTGATCATGGGCGGCTGGACGGGGAGGGGCCCTGCTCCATGCCGCCGGGCACGCGGGTGCGCGTGGAGGGGCTGTTCGCCAATGTGCCTGCGCGGCGCAAATTCCTCCGGTCTGATCGGGCAGAATATGGCGCCTGCCTTGACGTCGTGAAGCGGCTTGCGATGGCGCATCCCGATGCTGGCTTCACGCTGGAGCATGATGGCAGGCGCACCTTGTCCGTGCCGCCTGGCCAAACCCGCCCGCAACGTGTGGCTGCGCTCACCGATCCGCAGCTGATCGAGAACAGCGTGCCGGTTGATCTGGAACGCGAAGGGTTGCTGCTCGGCGGTGTGGCAGGGCTCCCCACTTTTTCGCGCGGGGTGGCGGATCATCAGTTCCTGTTCGTGAATGGCCGCCCGGTGAAGGACCGGCTGCTGCTCGGCGCGGTGCGCGGGGCCTATGCCGATCTGCTCGCGCGAGACCGGCATCCGGTGGTCGCCTTGTTTCTCGATTGCCCGCCCGATCTGGTCGATGTGAACGTCCATCCTGCCAAGACCGAAGTGCGCTTCCGCGATCCGGCGCTGGTGCGCGGCATGATCGTGTCTGGCCTCAGGCGGGCGCTGGAGGTCGGCAGCTTTCGTTCGGCACAACCGGCAGATCGCGATGCTATGGCCGCTTGGCAGGCTGAGCCTGTGCCTCTGGCGAACGCGCCGCAATCACCATCTGCACACCAATATTCGGTCTGGGATCGGCGGACGAGCTTTTCTGCGCCGCCGCCCATGGCCCGCGTGGAGACCGCCACGGCCTCCGTTCCGGAGCAGAACAGCTTTCCGCTGGGCGTGGCGCGTGGCCAAGTGGCCAAGACCTATATTGTTGCTGAGGCGGAGGACGGCCTCATCATCGTCGATCAACACGCCGCGCACGAACGGCTGGTGCTCGAACGGATGCGCCGCGCGCTGGAAGGCGGGCGCGTGCAGGCGCAGGCCCTGCTGCTGCCCGAAATCGTTGAACTGGATGAACCGGCCTGTGATCGGGTGGAGGCGCGCGCTGCTGAGCTCGCCGAATTCGGGTTGGAGGTGGAACGCTTTGGCCCCGCAGCCCTGATGGTCCGCGCGGTGCCCGCGATGCTGGGGCAGGGGGATGTGATCAGCCTTGTCCGCGATATTGCCGATGATCTGACCGCATGGGACGACGCCCTCACACTGCGCGACCGCCTCGATCATGTGGCCGCGACCATGGCCTGCCACGGCTCGGTCCGCGCCGGGCGGGTGCTGAGCGTAACAGAGATGAACGCCCTGCTGCGCGAAATGGAAGTCACGCCACATTCGGGCCAGTGCAACCATGGCCGCCCGACCTGGGTCAAGCTGGGGCATGGCGATATTGAGAAGCTGTTCGGGCGGCGGTGAGAGCCTCCAAACTTCGCGCAAAGTTCGCAAGGTCGAGGGGTGTTTTGCGAAATTGACGAGGGGATAGGAAAAACGGAGACGCAGAAACACCTTTCGCGCGGATGTGGGCGCGTAGGGAGGGGCTTTGACGTTGAACAATAAGGGAACAAATTGTGTGTGTCAATGGGTTCCTGCTGCGGGGAGCACGTGAGTCCTTATGTCAGCCTGCGACGGGGTTTTGGTCGTTCGCTCGAACTCAAGTGGGAATTGAAAGCGGACATCATTTTGGCGAGCGATCCCTTTAACTTCGGTCAATGCAACTAGAAAAGCGTTGCAGCTCCATATTGCCTTGCTTACAATCACAATATGATTCCGTTATTTCGCATATTTTATGGTGCATTGGCACTTTGTTTCACCATCGCGGTTTGCATCATCGCCTACTATGCCATTTTTAGCCTTCTACATGGAGTGCCTTCGAAAAGCGATGTGGCTGTCGACTACAATGCCATTCTCACTGTCCTGCTCACGACTGTAACAGTTATTTTTACGGTTTGCGCAATCGTACTGGCAGTATTGGGCATATTCGGATTTCGCAATCTCAAACGGGATGCGGGGCGCTATGCTGAAGCCCAAGCGTTGTCAGAAATTGCGAAGGCATTCGGCCCAACAGGGCGCGGGACAATTAGAATCGAAGAAGAGATGCAGAGCAAAGATGGGCATCATCGACAATTTGTGGAAAAGAGAATTCGGGCAGAAGTGATCTCGTTGCTGCCACTGATCGCCGACAGAATCAACGTTGATGCTTCGCGCTTGGCAATCGATGAACCCACCGATGAAGGCGACGTAGAATGACGGCATTGGATATCTCCCCTTCGGATCCAGCCATTAGCCTTTGGCTGCGCGCGGAGGCAGCAGATTTGACCAAAATCTGGGACATCTTTGCTGACGTCCCTGTCCAAGTTGGTCTCATCGCCGAACGCCTTGGGCTAGAAGTTATAAGCTTGACGCTTCCCACAGACATTTCGGGATTGATACGAAAGAAGGCGAACGGTGCGTTCGAAATTCACGTCAACAATACAGACTCAGCGGTGCGTCAAAGATTCACGGTTTGCCACGAAATCGCGCATTATCTCCTTCACCGCTCGCTGATCGATTCGGAAGGAATCACCGACAACATCCTATATCGATCGAAACTCACCAACCGGCAGGAGGCGGAAGCCAACAAATTGGGAGCTGCAATCCTGTTGCCTTGGCCGAGGATTACTGAGTGGCATAACGAGAGATATGGGAGGGGGCCTCACAAGGAGAATATAGAGCAAATCGCATCCGCATTTCGGGCTTCAAGCCTTGCCGTTGGCTTCCGGCTAGGAATTTGAAATGACCGAGTTCACCAAACGATATTACCCAACGGTCTGCATTCGGCGCGCTGAAATGAAGGCGATGGAAAAGCTACCTGAATCTGAAAAGATGAAGATGCTGCCAATTGTGTTATTGGCACCTTGGCTCAATTCGATTGAATTCGAGAACACCCATCGGATTGTCAAAAAGAGCATCGGGAATACGCCGATTATCGTCGACATTGACCGATATTTCACAAGCGATTCAGAACTACCGTCGCGTCAATTTTTCCGGTCGTTGCTCGATCCCGATAAAGGTCCATCGCTCTGGATGGATTTAGTAGAAAGTCATCAGAACTATATTCCTTGCATTCAGACTCTTGGGGTGACCAGAGATAATATTTATCGACAGGTCGAAATCGCAATAACACTGAAGAGAGGGTTTGTTTTTCGCCTAGAGCTAGAACGAGAATATGACCTCGAAATTATTAACGAAATTGTTTCTGAAAATTTGAGTCAGGATTGTCTAATCGTTTTAGACTATGGCTATGGTGATCGGTCCGAAGTCATAGAAATGAAGATTTCGAAATTGATGGACAGATTCTTGCAAATTTCGACGGACTTAAGATTTGTCGTTTCGGGTGCTAGTTTTCCAAATTCGTTTTCGGAATTTGACGACTTTGCGGAAAGCAAATTGATTGATGAACGTCTGATATATAACAATCTTTTTCGAAGGTTTGGAAACTATAACTTTTTCTATGGAGATTGGGCGAGCACTAAGCCCAGACGCTACGACGGAGGAGGTAGCAAACCACTACCCAGAATAGACTTTCCAACGCCGAATAGCTGGATAATTGCACGATCTAAGGAAAATGAATGGGACTTTCAGTTGGCTGCTGAAATGGTGACGAGGCTACCTGAGTGGCAGGATAGGCCAATGGTATGGGGAACAGGTATGATTGAGAAGGCGGCAAAAGAACTGCCTGGTGGTGTTTCCACCGGGCCGCAAGCGATAGCCTCTAGAGTCAATATTCACCTTTATCTTCAAAATAATTTTGGCAACCCAACGCCCTCGGCTGGTCCACAGGGAAAATGGGTAGACCCAATTTGATAGAGTTGTGGTTGTTATGACGCCGGATCGTGCCGGCTGATTTGAAATCTGACCGACCCGCACAAGGCTGTGCCATTGGCTCTTTCCTTTGCAGGCAAGCTGTCCGCGCGCGTGGCAGTCCCCGCTTGAAACCGACGCGCGTTGACGATTTTCGAACACATGGTCCAGAATTCGGCAAAGATCCGCTTTTCGGCCTTTGACGTGCTCCCCAGATTGTTACCAGTCAGAGGTAGAGTCTCGTTCCTTCATGAT